>NZ_JAVRBQ020000005.1:0-12103 GCF_034531215.2 Nostoc sp. ChiSLP03a | reverse complement strand
GAAGACACTGTTTGTAGGCGTTTTTTCAGTTCCTCTTCGCTCTCGGCGATCGCAATTTTAAATGGGCGGCTCATGGTTCTGTTAACTTACCTAGTTTGCTTCTCCCCATTATATGCAGATTCATTTTTAATTGGTATAAGTATGACAAATTGATATGGGGATACAAGGGATTATGGGATGAAATAGAATATTTCAAAAATATCAAATTACTTGAATTTGATACTAAAGCTTGTAATATTTACGCTGAATTAGTTAAGCAAAAAATTCGCGTTGGTACACAAGATTTACGCATTGCGGCAATTACGCTGTCAGTTAATGGGATTTTAGTTACACGCAACCGCAAGGATTTTGAAAAAGTGCCTAATTTGTGTTTAGAGGATTGGACTATATCTTAAAATTTATAACCTAAAAAACTGTGTCATCTAGCAATTTTCAGAATTTAATCTAAGTTTGATTGCCAAAGTAGTTTAATATTTATTGAGTTATACTGGACAAATTTTCTTTAATTTTTAGTTTATTTACAATGCTTTTTTCCAAGAGGTGATAGACAAAATGAGGTGTGTTAAAATTAGCTGAATGTAAAAGTTTTTGATAAGCTTGGCAAGCTGAATCATCATTTAAAATCCTGTTATGAATGATTCTTGTCCATTCAGGTGCATCAATTATTTTAAACTTTTAATATTTAATTCCTTAAATCAGGACATTGTTTTATGGAAGGAATAAATCATTTTAAAATAATTCAAGATATTTTAAATAACCATTCAGCTAATGATGTGGTTAATGGAACAGAGGTTCAATTGTTCTTTGAGGCGGAACGCCATCATTATCAAGTCTTAAATATTGGCTGGAAAGAACAACGGAGAATTTATGGAGTTATTATTCATGTTGATATCAAAGACGAAAAAAATTGGATACAAAGAGATGGTACAGAAATCGGTATTGCTAATGAATTAATTGCTGCTGGTGTACCGAAAGAAGATATTGTATTAGGATTTTATGCTCCTTATAAACGCGAATTTACTGACTTTGCTGTTGGATAAGTAGCAGTAAATAAGCAATAGTAATCTTTGCCCTAATCATCCACTATCCGTTAAACTCAGAAATGCTGCGTTATTCCTCATCATGTCCGATTCCCAAACTGTTAGTGCTGCTGTTGCCAAACTCTACAATACCTACCCCTTTCCGCCAGAAGCTTTGTTGGATGAACCACCTCCAGGGTACAACTGGCGCTGGAATTGGCTAGCCGCTCATAACTTCTGTACCGGTCAAAAACCCCAAAGGCAAGATATTCGGATTTTAGATGCAGGTTGCGGTACTGGTGTGGGTACAGAGTACCTAGTTCACCTCAATCCTCAAGCTTCTGTTGTGGGAATTGACCTCAGTACTGGTGCTTTAGCTGTAGCCAAAGAACGTTGTCAGCGTTCAGGGGCTAACCGCGTTGAATTTCACCACCTCAGTTTGTTTGATGTAGAACAGTTAACAGGTGAGTTTGATTTAATTAACTGTGTTGGCGTTTTGCATCATACCCCCGATCCCATTCGCGGAATTCAAGCTTTGGCGAAAAAGTTAGCCCCAGGCGGCTTAATGCACATTTTTGTGTACGGGGAGTTGGGACGTTGGGAAATTCAACTCATGCAAAAAGCGATCGCCCTCCTCCAAGGTGACAAAAAAGGCGACTACCGCGATGGTGTCCAAGTCGGGCGACAAATATTCGCTTCCTTACCAGAAAATAACCGAATTGTCAAATACGATAAACAACGTTGGTCGCTCGAAAACAACAAGGATGAATACTTTGCTGATATGTACGTTCATCCTCAAGAAATTGACTACAACATTGAAACGCTGTTTGAATTAATTGATGCTTCGGGATTGGAATTTATTGGTTTCTCGAATCCGAGCTTTTGGGATTTGGAGAGACTTTTAGGCAAAGCACCAGAGTTAGTAGAACGAGCAAAAGAATTGAGCGATCGCCAGCTTTATCGCCTGATAGAATTATTAGACCCAGAAGTAACTCATTACGAGTTTTTCCTCGGTCGTCCTCCCTTAATCAAAGCCGACTGGTCAGAGGATAATGCTCTACTAGCAGCGATTCCCGAACTGAATCCTTGTATTGAGGGATTTCCCAGTCAATGTTTCTTTAATTACGATTACCAAATTGTGAATTTATCTGTAGCAGAATTTGAGTTTATGCAAAGATGTGATGCTAATGCCACAGTTGCAGAGATATTGACAAATGTAGAATTGGGATTAGATGGGGTAAGAACCCTTTTGCAACAGCAGTTGATTTTATTGACACCTGCTTAGGGAATTCAAGTAAAAAATATCCAATTATTAATTGTGGGATGGGCCTTTCGGTTATCCCACAATTAGATAGTTACCCTACAACAGCCGAACTTGCTACCTTCTCCTGTCTTTGGGAAGGCGGACGCATTCCCAAACCAAGTAAATTCAGCATTTCTCGGTCAGTATCGTAATCTGGACAAGGAGTTGTCACCGTCAACATCTTGTTGTCGTCGCTAGAAAAGATAGAATTGGCTCCTGCCATAAAGCAGAAAGCTTGCTCAACTTGAGAAAGTCTCGCCCTACCAGCGCTAAGACGCACATCGGAAGCTGGCATTAAAATTCTCGCTGTGGCAATCATCCGCACAATATCCCAAATGGGGACATCAGGCTGATTTTCTAAGGGTGTTCCCGGTACTTGTGAAAGAATATTAATTGGCACAGACTCTGGATGGGGATGTAAGTTTGCCAGAGTTTGTAACATCCCAACCCGGTCATCGACTGTTTCGCCTAAACCCAGGATACCGCCAGAACAGACAGTAACATTTGTCTGACGGACATTCTCAATTGTGTTCAAGCGATCGCTATATGTCCTTGTGGTAATAATTGTGCTGTAATATTCCTGCGAGGTATCTAAGTTATGGTTGTAGGCATAAAGTCCTGCTTCTTCTAATTTCCTAGCCTGATTTGCCGTCAACATACCCAGAGTGCAGCACACTTCTAAACCCATTGCAGTCACATCCTTGACCATTTCTAGGACTTCCTCAAATTGTGAGTTATCCCGGACTTCGCGCCAAGCAGCACCCATACAAATGCGACTAACACCAGTTTCTTTAGCTTTTTGGGCGATGTTAACTACCGTTTCCTTTTCTAGGAGTGCTTGCGCCTTTACCTCTGTTTTATAACGGGAAGATTGGGCGCAGTAGCTACAATCTTCTGGACAACCTCCCGTTTTGATAGATATGAGCTTACAAACTTGTATTTTTGTTGGGTCATGATATTGGCGATGCACGCTAGCAGCTTGATAAATCAGCTCTAGCAATAGCGTATTGTAAATCGCCCGAATCTCTAATTCCTGCCAATCGTAGCGTATTCCCACCACATCACTATCCTTCTTGTAGACTGGGTTAAATCTTAAGCTGTCTTTTGCTTAAATCTGCTGCGGTACAGCCTTTGGGCAAAGCTATTTTATCGAAGTTGTACCCTGGACTGTGCTTTATCACCCATTGGCTCTCAATCCTTCCGCTCTAGATATTAGACATCAGCTTATCAAGATTTTGGTTGAATGGCAGATTAAGAGCAAAAATACTCACCCCATCTTTTGTAAAGGGCATTGGGCATAAATATATCTGACTTTTCACGGTATCTGAAAAACCTCTCTCTAAAACTCTCTTCCTTTTAGGAGAGAGACTTTGAATTTTCCCCCTTCCCGACACGGGAAGGGGGTTAGGGGGTTAGGTTTTTGTGGACTTTTCCACATAACGTGAAAAGTCAGATACATATATCTTTTGTCATGCTGGTCAAGAGTTCAAAGTCTCTATAAAATCAGTTAATTGACCCCTGACTCTTGACAAACTTTATGAAAAAATTATGAAACTTGCGTAAGCCCTGATAATAAGACAGCTAATCTAACTGCTGCTAAACCGCAGACTATGAGAGAATTTATAACATTTAGAGAATATTTTGAGAAGAGATCCCGCCGATTAAGTAATTTATGATATCAGAACTGCCAATAATTGCAAGCGATCGCCTATTATTACGAGCAGCGATCCATGAAGATATACCCCAAATTCTCAAGTACTTTATTGATAACAAAACTTATCTTACTCCATTTTACCCTCTTTGGGCTGATGGTTTTTTCATTGAAGAATATTGGCAATATCAGATAGAGAATAGTTTTCTAGAATTTATCAATGGGCAATCCTTAAAACTATTTGTTTTTACCAAAAAAAATCCTACCGTAGTTATTGGAACGATCAACTTTAGCAATTTTGTCCGAGGAGCCGCTCATTTTTGCTATGTGGGATATAGCCTTGCTGAAAATAAACAAGGAAAAGGATATATGACAGAAGGGTTAAAATCTGCAACTCAATATCTATTTGAAGAGTTAAATTTTCACCGAGTTATGGCTAACTATATGCCTCACAATCGGCGCAGTGGTAATGTACTCAAAAGACTCGGTTTTGTCGTTGAAGGATACGCTAGAGACTATTTGCTAATTAATGGGCAATGGGAAGATCATATTTTGACAAGTCTTACAAATCCTTATTGGAAAGAACCTAAAATTTAATAAATGAGAATATTATCAATGTTATTTATTTAATTTATCTATTAAAACTGCTTTTAAATTAATCTATAATTCATAATCATTAACGTTTTTAGTCAATCTATATAAGTAACTAATTTTTAAATTGTACTCAAATACTTATTTATAATTTCTGAGTAATATTCATTTTACAGCTATTCGCAATTTTATCATATTTATATGAGAATGAATTTAATATATTAGGTGTGAATCTCTACAAATTCATAGTAAATTCATCATAAATACACAACAGCTCCACAGGCAAATGCAATAGTAATATTTGTTCGCTAACAAGCTTAGTTACTAAAGTTAGCTTTAGCCGATGTGTCCAATTTATTAAACAGTTGAGGAGTTTTTTTAAATGCTCATTAATTCTATAAAGCGCTTATCTGTCTTTTCTACTATCTTCGCTTTTGCTACCGTCTTGAACGGATTTGTCTTAGCAGCACCAGGCCCAAATCCCAGCACTACACCAGCCTTAAAAACTCAGACTAGTGCTGTATCACACCAGGCAATCAAACTCACAAATCAACAGCGCCTACAAATCCAAGCGGCTCGCCAGCAAAGAGATAAGGATATTGAGGCTTTATTAAACCCGTCCCAAGACACTAAATTTAAGGCTGCACTGCAATCCCGTCAGAGAATCAGAATAGTGTTAAAATCTTTGGATTTGAATCAAGATCAACAGAAACAAGTTCAATCAATTTTGCAAACCTATAACCTGCAAGTGAAAAAAATTCTATCTTCACAGGCATCACAACCAACATCAAAACCAGGAGAAATTGCTTCACCAACATCACAACCAATTAAAAAATAAAAAATCAGTTTTATTTCATTAAGTTTAAATTTTGCAAGACTGGCGGATTTTATCCAAACTTCGATTCAGCCAGTCTTATTTTTTTATATCCAAAACTTTATTGATTTTAGAGGATGTTTGAAAAGTTATGATTGATGTATCAAATATTTGTTACCGCACCCTAACCCTCCACTTTACAAGGGGAAAGAACTGGATTTTTCGGTTTCCCCCTAATACATTGGGGAGATTAAGGGGGTGATTAAAATCACAGTTAACCACTTTTCAAACAACCTCTAAAAGAGCGCAACTTCTTCTATCTGGTGAATAACTTCAGGCAGATAAAGCATAGTTTCATGTAAAGTTTGCTAGTGATGATAAATACAAAACAAAAGCGTTGGAATTTCAAACATAAATGTTAAAATCCAGGTAAAGCTAGAGAGACTGTCATGCAATTAGGGAGCAAACCGAGTCAAATCATCACATCAATATATGCAGTTCCATGTGGCTTATTCGTGTAATAGGCGATTGAAAGCGATTTTACAAGAGCCAATACCTCATGGCAGAGGTAGAAATTTACTCGTGAGCGATTGACACGCGTCTACGAACTGACGCCAGCTTCAGCGTTCTAATTATTCTGAGTTGCCTAACCCAAAACGGGTGTATAAGCTTCAACATTTATAGGGCTTATTCTGTACAAACCACTTTTCACAGGCATCTTTGACAACTTTTCTCTCTTCAGACGACAAAAGCTCATCTGGCTGACCAGAAGCTAAAATTTTAGCGGCAGTAACCGCTTTTTCATATAACACACCGCACTGAACCAGTTCTGTACAAAAGATTTTTTCTCTTTCTTCTACTGGTGTAAAAAAATTACTTGACATTTAGAAAGAAGAATTGTTTAGTTTTGTTTTTAAGAGAATACTTTTTATTACTAAACCTCTTCTTCTATCTAGTGAATAATTTCAGGTAGATAAAGCATAGTTTAATGTAAAGTTTGTTAGTAATAAAAAATACAAAACTGAAATTTATCGTTGATGATTTTATCAGGCAGTTTGATACAACTACAAATTAGTCAGCGTTCTTGCTTCAATTCCACGTTTTCCAAGGTGGCTTACTTCTGCCTGCTGAAGCGCTCCCGATTTTGATCTGGATCGCTTTTTGCGTCTATGCTGATGATGCTGAAGCCAGAGGTAGTATTAAAGAAAGAATGAATTAGCTTTGCTCGTAATGACTCTGGCTGAAACTCCAAACGACAAGAATTCTAGCAATCCTTTTCTCACCCTCAACTACGAAACCGCCTTAGAATCTCTAGGAGGCGACTACTACGATGAGGTTGCAGCAGCGGAATTTCCTCAACACCTCCTGCGTTGGCGTAACGATGAACTATTACCCCGTTTCGGTCTAGACCCCCAAGCAGTCAAAGATGAAGATTTCATCGCAGCCTTTGGCCAATTTCAGGGGCGCAAACCCTTGTTGGCATTGCGTTATCACGGCTATCAATTTGGCGAATATAACGGACAGTTGGGTGATGGTAGAGGCTTTCTCTACGGGCAAGTACGCGCCAATGATGGCGAATTATACGATTTTGGCACTAAAGGTACTGGGAGAACGCCCTACTCCCGTGGTGGCGATGGTATGCTGACGCTCAAAGGTGGGATGCGGGAAGTTCTAGCTGCGGAAGCATTGCACTACTTGGGTGTACGTACTTCGCGCTGTCTGAGCATGATTGAAACAGGTTTACCACTCTGGCGGGGCGATGAACCTTCGCCTACCCGTTCATCTGTGATGGTTAGGATGAGCAGTTCTCATATTCGGTTTGGCACTTTTGAGCGACTGCACTATTTCCAGCGTCCAGATTTAACTAAGAAGCTGTTAGACCACGTAATTGAGCAGTATTATCGACACTTAAATGCTGAAGAAGATAAATATATCCTGTTTTACGCTGAATTAGTTAAACGGGTTGCAGAACTAGTAGCACAATGGATGGCGGCTGGCTTTTGTCATGCAGTCCTGAATACTGACAATATGTCGATTACGGGAGAAAGCTTTGATTATGGGCCTTATGCATTTATCCCTACTTATGACCCATACTTTATCGCTGCATATTTTGATTATTATGGACGCTACTGTTACAGTAATCAACCAATAATTTGCAAGCTGAATTTAGAAATGCTCCAGGAACCTTTAAAGGCAATTATTAATAAAGGCGATATGGAGAATAGTTTAGCTAGGTTTGATGAATATTATCAAGCTGAATACAGTTCTTTGATGTTGAAAAAGTTAGGTTTTGCGGAGTTGCAAAATCCACAAGTTGAAGAACTCTTAAATCTTACGATTGAATTCTTGAAAGCGAGCCAAGTTGGTTATCATCAATTCTTCTATGAGATGGCTCGCACTTTTTCATTGAAATGGCGGGATGAACCAGGTTTTGTAATGAATAATTCAGATATTGTACCAGTACCGGGCGCATCAGCAATTTTTGATGATTGGTGCATAGCATACCACAAAATCTTGAATGATTTTGATAGCGATCGCACCGATATAATTGCCCAAACTCTAGCTATTCATAATCCAAAAACGGCATTATTAAGACCTGTGATTGAATCTATTTGGGAATCAATTGCTCAAGAAGATAATTGGCACCCTTTTTATGAGTTAGTCAAGCAAATTCAGTCTAGGAGATAGTTAAAAAGGGGCAAGGCTTATAACGAAAATCCTTTTTTTCCTTTGCCCCCCTGCTTTCTTGTCAATAGATGCCTTTGGCCTGCGTTTCCATGATAAAATGGGCTATGAGTAGCATTCGCACAGAAAACCGTGCTACTTATATTTTGGGATAATTAATAGTTAATAATGATAACGAGCTTGTAAAAAATTTATTTCATCATCTTCTACAAGATATACAATTCTATGTTCTTGTGTTAAACGGCGAGACCAAGTATTAGGATCTAAATATTTTAAAGGTTCTGGTTTTCCTTTCCCCTTAAAAGGATCTCGGCAAATCTCTTTGACAAGATCCAAAACCTTAAGGGTAACTCGTTGATCGTTTTCCACCCAAAATTTTAAGTCTTCTAAAAATTCAGGTTGAAATACTGTCTTTCTTTGCTTTTGAGTTGCTGGAATTTCTTCTTTTGATTGGTTTTTGAGGTTCTTCTTTTTGGTCAAATCCCAACTCCTTACTAAGATCATCCAAGCTTTGAGATTCCACAACTCTTGATTTAGCTCGATTTAAAGCTGTTAACAAACGTTCAGCGTTACGAGGGGAACGTAAAAGATGAGCAGTTTCTAAAATACTAGAAAGTTCATCAACAGGTATTAAAGCTACACTTTCAGCATTACGACGTGTAATGATTACAAAATCGCGTTCTGAAGTAACTTTCTGGCACAGTTCAGACAGCTTTTCTCGTGCTTGTGTGTAGGTATAAGTATTAGAAACCATAAATATCAAGAGTTTCCTTTGCACTTGTAAGTTAAATTAAGTATATTCTTGCTTAACCTGTACAGAAAGTCTGTACAGGTCGATTGTTCTATGATAGAGTAAAATTTTCAAAAAACCTGGTCAAGCAATTCTGACTAACTAAACTGCTGGGCATAAAACCGCGCATAGCGACGTTCTAGGGCTAATAATTCTTCATGGGTTCCCGATTCGACAATTTGTCCCTGTTCGAGAACTAAAATCCGATCGCATCTTCTAACTGTCGATAAACGGTGAGCAATAATAAACACCGTCCGTTTTTCCATCAATCTTTCCAGCGCTTCCTGTACCAATGCTTCTGACTCTGAATCTAAGGCTGATGTCGCCTCATCAAGAATCAAGATTTGAGGATTGAGCAAAACAGCACGAGCGATCGCAATTCTTTGTCTTTGTCCACCTGATAAGTTTACCCCACGTTCGCCTACCCAAGTCTTATAACCTTCTGGTAGTTGGCTAATAAATTGATGGGCATTAGCAATTTTCGCCGCCTCTTTAACTGCTTTTATGTCAAAAATATATTGTCCAAAGGCGATATTTTGGGCAATCGTCCCGGAAAACATGATGGTTTCTTGAGGAACAATCCCAATTTGTCGCCGCAGACTATGCAGTTTCACATCTCGAATATCAACATCGTCAATGAATATTTGCCCAACTTCGGGGTCGTAAAAACGGGGGAGGAGGTTGACAAATGTGGTTTTACCAGCTCCAGAAGCACCCACAAGAGCGATCGCTTCACCTGGCGATACCAATAAACTGATATCTTTTAATACAGGTTCACCTGGTTTATAGGCGAAGGAAATATGACGATATTCTACCTTGCCATTGACTGGAGGGAGAGCGATCGCATCGTTCTTTTCGATCGTCGTCGGCTGAATTGCCATCAATTCAAAAACGCGGTCAACAGATGCTTCACCCTGCTTAAATTCGTTGTAGTTATTAGTAGTATGACCAATGGGATCGATTAACAGCGCCGCCGCCGCCAGGTAACTGAAAAAATTCGCCACTGTCAAGTTACCTTGGGAAATTTGCCAAGCTCCCACAATCAGTAACGATAACGCACTTAAGGCTTCCAAAAATCCAATGATCGGAATCTGAATCGCTTTCAGGCGTTCGGCTGAGTATTTGGCTTTGAGACTGCGTTCTGCTTCATGGCCAAAACGGGCGATTTCGTAATTTTCAGCAGCAAAAGCTTGCACCAAACGAATACCGTTGAAAACTTCCGTGATGATGGCTGATAAACCCGATACGCGATTTTGACTTTTTGAGGAATATTTGCGTAAGCGTTCGCCAAACCAGCCAACTAAAATACCCATGAGTGGTGCAACTATCACTGTTGCTAATGTTAGTTGCCAATTTAGATAAATCATATAAATCGGAATTGCTAACAACTGCAAAATACAGGGAATAAAGTCGTGAAATACTTTATTTACCACTTCGCCAACGCGGTCAACATCTTCAGTGAGGCGGTAAGATAAATCACCTGCTTTTGCAGTTTCAAAATAGCTGAGATTGAGCTTTTGCAGATGCGCGTAAACTTGCTGGCGGAGATGAAAAGCAACTTGCAAAGCAGCTTTTGCCATGTACATATCTTGTATAGACTGAAACAAACCTCGAACAAGAAATACTAAGGCACAGCTACCAGTTATTTGAGCGATCGCTACTACATTACCTTGGGCAAAAGGAGTTGCCAATTTCCCGGCGAGATTAATTAATACTAATGTCGCCAGCACGTATCCCAAAATACCAATAAGTCCCTTGGTGATAGTTTGCCACTGAAGTCGGATATAAGGCAGTAGTTGCCAGTAATTAGAACGCGTTTTCAAGCTCGAAAGTCCACAGCGATATTTTACTTTGTTTGACGCTAGCAGTTTTTGGGGAGTTTCTAAACAATTAACTAATTAACGTGAGTTCCGATGAACCTCTCCCTCCCAACCTGCCTTTGGGAAACGGAAAGGGAGGAGCCAGAAAAATTCCGCTTTTTGCTCCCCTCTCCGCCTCGGAGAGGGGCTGGGGGAGAAGTCAAATAAGACTTGTCGAACTCACGTTCACTAATTAGTTACAAACTGTTTTAGCGTTCTTCTATGATTGAAGTAGAATGTTCATTCGTGGGGTCTTGCTTTATGAAACTGGAAGAGTATTTCAACACCCTTGCACCAGATGACATTCGACTCAAAGGAACCCGCATTGGCATTGAGAGCATTCTTTACGAGTATATCTATCGCTCTAAAACACCAGAAGAAATTGCCGAACAATTTCATACGGTGACGTTAGAACAGGTTTACGCCACGATTTTGTATTACTTGCATCATCGTTCAGAGGTTGATTCGTATCTGGTAGATTGGTTAGAATTTTCCCGAACCATGCGCGAAGAACAACAGCGAAATCCTTCTCCTGCCAGGATGAGGTTTCGGCGGATGCAGGAAGAAAACGCTTCAAAGCATTTACAGGAAAGCTAATGGCAATCCGGTATCTGTTGGATGAACATCTAAATCCTACATATCGCTCCCAACTTGTGCGGCGCAACCCTGAATTGGTCGTGCGAATTATTGGGGATTTAGATGTGCCATCCAAGGGCACTCCAGATCCAGATACAGCACTTTCGAGGTTTGTGAGGTACATTAAATAATAGTGTATTAAGAACTACAATGAAACCGTACTCAATCGATTTGCGTTCAAAAATAGTAAATGCGTATGAAAGAGGTGATACTTCGGTCAGAAAAGTAGCCGTTCAATTTGGTGTAGCGAAAAGTTATGTACAAAAGCTCCTCCAGCTAAAAAGAACCCAAGGTCATCTAGAACCTAAAAAGCAAGGTGGGACAATGAAGGGTAAATTGGATGAGTACGATAGCGAATTAGCTGAAATGGTTAAAAGCCATCGAGACGCAACTTTATTAGAATACTGTGAGTATTTTGGAGAAAAATATAACGTTTGGGTATGTGCAAGTGTAATGTGCTGTGCATTGCAAAAACAAAAACTAACACGAAAAAAAAGACCGTTAGGAGTAGTCAAGCGAAAACAGAAAGAGTCCAAAGGTTGAGAATAGAGTATTGGGAGAAAGTAAAACAAGTAGACCCAGAAAACCTTGTTTTTATTGATGAAATGGGTGTTTTATATCAAGTTCGGATGAACACTTATAATTAAGCTGCCCTTGTTTTTGGCCACCAGTAGTAGCAAGTTAAACCAGAGATTAAATCATGTTGTTTCATTAGTTCTTGACAACGAAGTAGTAACAAAGCTTCTAGTTCATCT
>NZ_JAVRBQ020000004.1:0-33715 GCF_034531215.2 Nostoc sp. ChiSLP03a | reverse complement strand
TTCTCTTCTTTACAAGCTTTACGCGAGCGCATCCAAGAAATCTTCGACCAACTCACATTTGAGCAGGTAATTTCTGTCTCTTCTTATAACTTTATCTTGGAAGCTCTATTCTATGCAGCTTCATATTAATTTGGTATTACGTCGATGATAATCAAGTAAGCGATCTTTTAGTTAGAAAGAGGAATTTGTCAGGTAACTTTAGAATAGAAAACATGACCTCGACATTGGCGGAAGGCTTTGCTAGTGGCAATGAGTTCTTACATATTGTCGTAATTGATGCTCCTAACCAGGAGGTAATTATTTGATGGAAACTCCAACTGCAAACTTAGAAAGAGAGCGATTGTTGAAACTAGCAGAGGAGTATCGTGAAAAGGGTTACGAAGTTTTTTTTCATCCAAATCCAGAAGACTTACCAGATTTCCTTAATCACTATCGCCCTGACATGATAGTACGTCGGGGAGAAGAAAATGTAGTTATTGAAGTCAAGTCACGCTCCTCACTTAACTCTTCTTCTAATCAATATTTAGGTAATTTAGCTCAAGCGGTAGAAAAACATCCTGCTTGGAGATTTGAATTAGTAATGACCAACCCGGAGGATACAACATATTTTCCCAAAGCAGAGGCTTCTCTTCAAGAACATGAAATAGAATCACAGTTGCAAGTAGCAAGGCAACTTACAACGCAACATCCAGAATCAGCTATCTTATATTCTTGGTCTTTGGTAGAAGCAACTTTGAGACTTATTGCCCAAAAGGAAGAGCTAAGTTTAGAAAGATTCGATCCACACTACTTAGTAAAGCAATTAGCAACTGAAGGTGTAATTTCAAAATCTGAGTATCAATTATTAATGAATGCACTCCCATTACGTAATTCTATTGCTCATGGCTTCAAAACTAGACAACTTACGCGAAATTCTGTATCCGAATTAATCGAGCTTACAGAACAACTCTTGAAAACTCTACACACTAGCGATGAAGCAGGCTAACACTGGATTGTTGGAGGGGATAGCACTGCGTGACGATCGCACCAATCATAAAATAGGGAGTGGATAATTCACCACCCCCTACTCTCTTTCTAAGCTTCAATAACTACCCGCAGATTGCCGCGTTTTTTCGCAACGCGACAAGCAGTCGTAGTCCCAGAACGCTCAAATTCCAAATCGAGGATGGTGGGGCCGACTCGTAAATTATGAAATGACAGGCGATTAATCGATTCTGGCAAAGCGGGGTCGATGATTCGCAAGCAGTTATTTTGAGCATCAGGCACCAAGTTGACCATCATTTGCAGTAGTTGGAAAACACTACCTGTAGCCCAAGCTTGGGGAGTACAAGCAACCGGATACTGCACAGGAGCATTATCACCATTTCGTTCGTAGCCACAAAAAAGTTCTGGAGGACGTTGATAGGGTTGCTGCTGAGTCATGTCAAATAAACCTTGGAATATTTCTAAGGCTTGATCGATAAGACCGAGCGATCGCAATCCCATTGCAATCAAAGCGTTATCATGAGGCCAAACCGAACCAATGTGATAACCCATCGGATTATAAGCGGGTGACAAACTACTTAGAGTCCGAATGCCCCAACCATTAAACATATCTGGTGCCCGCAACCGTTCTGCTACACTATGAGCTTTTTCATCTGTGAAGAGTCCCAAATGCAGACAATGACCAGGATTTGAGGTAATACTGTCTACTGGCTTACCTTCTCCATCCAAAGCCAGGGCGCAGAAATCTTGATCTTCTACCCAAAAATCTCGATTAAACCGAACTTTAAGATTTCTGGCCTCCTCTTGCCAACGATCTGCCAAATCAAGCCGCTTCTTCATCCTAGCTATTTCTGCTAGGCGGATTTTTGCAGCATAAACGTAAGCTTGCACCTCACAGAGGGCAATTGGGCCGTTGGCTAATTCTCCCTTACGGTCTACAATACAGTCGCCGGAATCTTTCCAACCTTGGTTAACAAGACCGCGTTTGGATCTACGGAAGTAGCTGAGATAAGTGGTTTCTTTGGTATTGCGATCGATCCACTCCATTGCCGCTAGAGCATTGGGCCAAAGTTGCTCTAGGAGTTCTCCATCGTGAGTCCAAGCATAATGTTCGGCATAGAGCAGCAGCCACAAGGGAGTGGCATCAACTGTACCGTAGTAAGGTGTATGGGGAATTTCTTCACAACGAGCCATTTCTCCTAAACGTAACTCGTGCAAAATCTTACCCGGTTCTTCTTCGCGCCATTCGTCGTCAATTTTACCTTGGTATGTTGCCAGTAATATCAGAGTTTCTTTGGCGATTTGCGAGTTTAACATCAGGCTTTGAGAAGCTGTAATCAGCGAATCTCGCCCAAATAATGTCGAAAACCAAGGTACTCCAGCGGAAACAGTCTTATACTTACCAAAAGACTGGCGCAACAAATACATATCTTGTTCAGCCCGCTCAATCACTCGATTGAAGGTACTCTTATCTGAGCTAATGCGAGTAATTTGTTGTACCCAGTGTTGCTCCTCCATCCACTCAGCAGCTTTCGCTTGTCCTAAAGTAGTGGCAGCACTCACGGTTGAACTGGACTGGTTGTTTCTCAACATATTCACTCGGTAGCCCAGCTTTTGAGTTTCGTGAGAAGCCAACTCTAGCTGCCAAACCGCAGTGTAACCCTTGAAATTGTCTGGTTGGCGATGCTGGAATAAAATTCGGGATTCCATCACTGAGCCGTCCAAACCTTGATAGGCGAGTGTTAAGGATTCTTCTCTATAGGCAGATGGCTCTTTAGGTACTGGTGCAACACCATCGACGCGATCAGATGTTCCTTCTTCAGTCGTCGGTTCTACTAGGCGTAAAAGCCGACCTCGTTTTTCTCTGTCATAGCCACGGACTTCAAATAAATCAAGAAAATCCGCATCAAAACTAATACTTAGTTCAAAATTGACAGTGGTTGTGCTGTAGTTAGATACTTCTATTTCTTCAAATAATGCTCCATTCAGCACGATTTCTCGGCGAATTCCTACAGTTTCGGCTTTGAGGCGTTCATCAATTCTGGGGTTGGTACACAAAACTGAGAGTGCAAAACCTTTTTCAGCAGTACTACTGAGGAGTACAGGCGATCGCCCTTCAATTTGCACCTCCAAGCGATTGAGAAATCTGGTATCACAACAAAACAGTCCCATACTGGGATTGCCATCGTTGAGGGAACAGCCAGAAATATTCCCGATAGTATCTGTCACAAAAAATAAATCATCATCTTTAACCGTTAGTGTCGGTTGCGATCTTTCAGCCACAACACAAGGCCACTCCGGAATCGGTAATTGTTCGGCAGGAATAAAAGTTTTTCCATCCAAAAAAATTTTTTCTGGGGTGATTAGCGTATCCGGTGTCATTAGACAAAGTTCCGTGTACAGGTCTATATTTTTGTGGTCTTTTGAGTATAAGTCTCTTACCCAAGAGGCAGAAGGAAAGAATAAATACCTTTTGCTTTGAGACAGAGCAACTAAATTTATTTAGGTCGATAAAAGAAAGATTTGTGTCTCGACACATAGTTTAAACAAAAAACAGCGTATTGTAGAGAGACACAAGATTTTAAATAATCTTTGATATTTGATTAGACTAATTTATGATAATTAATTGATTAAGTTTAATCAACATTAGTGATTAAGTTATGTAAATATCGCAGTCATGATTTTTGGCTAAGAAAACTTATTTAGCAAGCAGAAATCAACGTCGGCGAAGTAGGCAATGTCTACAACAGGCGATTTTGCCAATGCATGGACTAGAAATCGATCGTCCGTGGTTATTAGCGAACACAGTAGTTAAGACCATACAATAATTAATGTTTTAGTACTTATTCCTGAAAAAATTTACCTGTACAAGCAAAAGCATCAGTTGCCCTGAATGTATATTGGGCGTAATAGGTTGTCAATCAGCAAATCAAGTGTACCCACGCCCCTTATTTGGTAACAAAGTGTTGCGACTAGCTTTGGCGAAAAGTGCTTTTTAGCGTTCTTTACATATTGCAACTATCTATTTAACTTGAGAGTCCCTTGGAATTTGTACAATGCAGCTGTGACGTGGATCTGATCGAGGTTGAGCGTTTAACAATAATTCATGAGCATTTCGACTTCTGTGCTGAGTGATCTGCTAAAGTCCCTACCCAACTTGCGGCCCCAGCTATATTTTAAGGCTTCACTAACGGCGCTCTCCCACGCGATGGAAGATCAAGTTTTGGCTGCGACTTTAGCGAAACCCCTTGTAATTGCTAGTTTCCAGCGAGAGCGATTCTACCGCCAAGAAGCTCATCGCTACCAGCGACTTGCTTTGCGAAGTAATCAAATATACGTATTGTCTGCTCCAGAAACGGATTTTGCCAACAGTTCGGAACACTATGAAAAAGTGGCTTTTGAGGCAACGGATGGCTTAAGTCAGGAGTGGCATTTGGTAGTGATTGCTGACAATTATGCTACTTGTTTGGTTTGCCGAGAAAACCTTGGTTCTCTTGCCAAAAACAACCAACTACCGGAACTAAGCCCTAATCTGGATATAGACACAGCCCGAAGATTTGAGGGAATTTGGACATCAGAAAGGGGAGTTAGCCTGAAAGCCGCCGAATTGTTGTTAAATCGGGTTTTGGTTTACAGACCAGAACTGACAAGTAAAATTCAACAGGCACGTCAGAGGTTTGGCATTGGCGAACCGCGAAACTACTCTGGAGCCGAACAGGTAAACGAGTATGCCTGTGACATTGATACAGACCCCTTTGTGCAGCGCTTAGTAACTTATTTGCAAGCTAGTCAGTACAAATTGCATAAAGCTTACCGTTCTATTGCTGCCCAGGCACGAAAAGAGCGATTAGTCAACTCGATTAGTACCGCCATTCGGCGATCGCTCGATCCTCATGAAGTTCTCCAAGTGGCGGCACAAGAATTAGGGCAACATCTAGAAGCTTGTCGCTGTTTAATTTACCGCGCTCAAGCTACAGATAGCCAAGCGATAATTGAACACGAGTTTTTGAATCCCGGTATTTTATCTGTTTGTGGGCAAACCTGGGAGTTAGAGAAAAATTCCCTATTTCGGGACATCGTAGAACTTGGCGAAGGTGTTTGTGTCAGCGATACGCTCAGTGACCCCCGCGTTACCAAATCGCCAGGACTTTCTACCATCGCCAAAAAGTTTGCCATTCGTTCTTGGCTGATGGAACCAGTTTTCTATCAGGGGCGATTATTGGGAATTGTGGAGTTACATTACTGCCGGATGCCACCCCACGAGTGCCAACCAGGGGAATTGGATTTGGTAGAAGCGATCGCTACCCAAGTAGGAGCAGCTCTTATCCAAGCGGAAGCTTACGCTAATCTAGAAGAACTTAACCAGCAGCTAGAAGCCCTAGACCGCACCCGCAGCAACCTCATCGCCATCACTGGACACGAATTGCGTACTCCCCTATCCACAATTCAAGTGTGCTTGGAAAGTCTCGCTACAGAACCAGATATGCCCTTGGAGTTGCAGCAGGTCATGCTCAACACCGCTCTTTCCGACTCGGAACGGATGCGAAAACTGGTACAAGATTTTCTCACACTTTCCAACTTAGAAAGCGGCCGGGTGGAATGGCATCCAGAATCCCTCACCTTACAAGAATGTGTGGATTTAGCACTCAGCCGAAATCGCACGCGTTCCTCAACGGAAAAGCCGCCCCAAATCAAGACTCAAATTGCCGAAAATCTACCTTTAGTAAGAGCTGACGGTGATTGGCTAGTCGAGGTACTGGCAAAACTCATAGACAATGCTTTGAAATTTACGCCACCCCAAGGAGAAATCACGATTAAAGCGATTGACAACAGCCGTCAAATGGTCGAAGTGACTATAGCTGATACTGGACGCGGCATTGAACCAAATCGTTTAGAAGTAGTTTTTGACCGCTTTTATCAAGAAGAGGGATCGCTGCGCCGCACCACTGGCGGGACTGGACTTGGTTTAGCAATTTGCCGTCAAATTGTTAATGGCTGGGGTGGGCAAATTTGGGCAGAGTCAACTGGTAAAGACCAGGGCAGTCAGTTTCACTTCACCATCCCGATTGTTCGGAGTAGCCAAGAGGAAAAGCGGACAAAAGTCAAGAGTAAATAGGTATTAGTCCTTCGTCATTAGTCATTAGTCATTGGGCATCGGGCATCGGGCATTGGTTTTTAACAAATGACAAAGGACAAAGGACAAATGACTAAAAACTGTTACAGTCTATGACGCGATCGCAATATGATCCTGGTTGCGATGTTAGGATTTCCTAAAAACGTTGAGAGAACAGACTTTATGGCAGAAACACTCTCTGGACAAACCCCGCTATTTGCAGGCAGCACTGGTGGCTTGCTTACAAAAGCAGCAGTTGAAGAAAAGTACGCTATCACTTGGACTAGCCCGAAAGAACAAGTTTTTGAATTGCCTACAGGTGGTGCTGCTGTTATGCGGAAAGGTGAAAACCTGCTGTATATAGCTCGTAAAGAATATGGCATCTTTTTGGGCGGTCAGCAACTTCGGAAACTCAAAATCACAGATTACAAAGTTTACCGGGTTTTACCCAACGGAGAAACCACTTTACTTCACCCAGCTGATGGTAACTTCCCTGAAAAGGTAACTGAAGGTCGTGACAAAGTGCGTTATGTAGATCGTCGTATCGGACAAAACCCCAGCCCCTCTAAAGTTAAGTTTAGCGGTGTTACTACCTACGACGCTCCGTAACTAGCTGTTAGTCGCTAATGGGTAATTAGTAATGGGTAATTGGTAAATAAAAACCCATTACCCATTACCAATTACCAATTACTTTTGAAAAATAATGATTTTTCCGGATTTCTCCCAGTTTTGCACCCTAGCGCAACAAGGCAACTTCGTCCCGGTATATCAAGAATGGGTAGCGGATTTAGATACGCCCGTATCTGCTTGGTATAAAGTCTGTGCGGGTCAACCTTATAGCTTTTTGTTGGAATCCATCGAAGGTGGGGAAAAACTGGGACGCTATAGTTTAGTGGGCTGCGATCCGGTGTGGGTTTTGGAAGCAAGGGGCGATCGCACTACTCAGAAAAACCGCGATGGTTCGCAGGTGGTTTTTGCTGGCGACCCTTTTACAGCTTTAGCCGAATGTTTAGCACCTTATCACCCAGTAAAATTACCACAGCTACCGCCGGGAATTGGTGGTTTATTTGGGTTTTGGGGCTATGAATTGATTCAGTGGATTGAGCCGCGTGTGCCCATTTATCCACAAGATGAGCGGAATATCCCTGATGGGTTGTGGATGCAAGTAGACCACTTGTTGATTTTTGACCAGGTGAAGCGGAAAATTTGGGCGATCGCTTATGCTGATTTACGCGACCCGAATGTAGATTTAAAAGCAGCATATCAACAAGCGGGCGATCACGTCACCCAAATGCTCGAAAAGCTATCTCTACCCCTATCGCCACAAAAAACCCGATTGGAATGGAAACCGCCAGGGAGCAGGGGAGCAGAGGAGCAGGGGAGCAGAGGCGCACAGGAGTATAAAAGTAATTTTACCCGCCCTGATTTTTGTGCCAGTGTTGAGAAGGCCAAAGATTACATTAAAGCGGGCGATATTTTTCAAGTAGTAATTTCCCAGCGACTATCAACAACATACACAGGCGACCCTTTTGCCCTTTATCGGTCGCTACGTCAGATAAATCCTTCGCCTTACATGGCTTACTTTAACTTCCAAGATTGGCAAATCATTGGTTCCAGTCCGGAAGTGATGGTGAAAGCCGAAAGCGATTCTGATGATGGAGTAATAGCAACGGTACGCCCAATTGCTGGGACGCGTCCGCGAGGTAAAACTACTAAGGAAGATGCAGCCTTGGCTGAAGATTTACTCCAAGACCCCAAGGAAGTTGCCGAACACGTGATGCTTGTGGATTTAGGGCGGAATGATTTGGGGCGTGTTTGTCAAAGTGGTAGCGTCAAAGTTGATGAATTAATGGTAGTTGAGCGCTACTCCCATGTGATGCACATTGTTAGCAATGTTGTGGGTAAATTAGCAATTGGTAAAACAGCATGGGATTTACTGAAAGCTTCTTTCCCAGCAGGTACGGTAAGCGGCGCACCCAAGATTAGGGCGATGGAAATTATCCACGAGTTAGAGTCTAGTCGTCGTGGTGTTTATTCCGGTGTGTATGGGTATTACGATTTTGAAGGACAATTAAATACTGCGATCGCAATTCGCACAATGGTAGTGCACGATCGTACTGTCAGCGTACAAGCTGGTGCAGGTTTGGTAGCTGATTCTGAGCCAGAAAAAGAATATGAAGAGACGTTAAATAAAGCTAGAGGTCTATTAGAGGCGATTCGTTGTTTGCGTTGAAGTAGTGACTGAAAAAGGGAATAGGGTAAAGGTGAGAGGGTACAGATTATTTTCTGTAACCTGTCACCTCTCCCCTAACCCCAATTTTACTACCTGTATAGCTTCTCTCGCATACAATTAATTGCACACTGGTTTTTGTTGCTTAATTGTAAAACTGGGCTTGATATAAGTACAGTAACAGTTCGATCTGCGGTATGAGAATCCAGACCAGACTTTAAAAGTTGATATACCAATACCCTTCTATTTTGAATTACATAAGTTTTACTTTGAACAGCAAGATGTTTGGAAACAATTTCTGCTACTTCTAAGCCCACGTATCCACAATAGCGCGACAAATTGGGAAGCTTTATAAATCCAATCAACATCAAACTTTTTCCAGAGCTAAATAGAGTTTTTTAAACTTATTGAAAATTTAAAAGAAGTCTTGGTATCCAAACCCAAGACCTCTGTTGAAGTTACTACACATTAGAAATGAACAAACTTACTCATCCTAATTAGTTAAAGTAAATCGCCCAAATAATTCCAGTTACTCCAATGGCAATTAAAAGGTTAGTGAAAAATCTGCCGAACTCAATTTCTTCTCCCAGTCCTTTGTCATCTTGACCGACAGTAAAAAACAATGACCAGGCTTGATTCGCATTAATAATCTCAAAGTTGTTGAAATTAGGTCTAAAAACAACAGGTCCAATTAAATCTTTTTTGGGATAATCAAAATCGGTTTTTATAAGTAAGTTTGCCTCTAAATTGCTTTATTCGTCAAGTAAATAAAATTAAGAAATCTCAAAGTATCTTCTTTAAACGCTGGTTAGCCATCCAACCAAACCGTGTCCGGTGATAACTTCCACAGCTATGAGTGAAACAAAAGCAATCATTGCCAAACGCCCATTGAGTTTTTCAGCATATTTGGTGAATCCTATCCGTGGAATTTCACCAACATAAACTTTGGGTTCAATTGCAAATCTGTTGAGTTTACTGCGTTCGTTAATGGTAAAGCCTTTACTTGACATTTTTGACTGTTTGTTTTTGCTTTCTGTAAACGAATATTAAATATGGTAAATATTTTTTGCAAGCACTTGACATAGAAATAAAACTAGTAATAACCGTACTAAGTGAGTAATGTATTTCGGATGTGTATGAGAGCTAGGCGTGTCTACAGTCGGCTCAATACATTTCGGTTAAGGCAAGAGACGCGATGAATCGCCGATTATTGTAGAGACGGCGATTTATCGTATCTTTGCGAGCCAAAATTTTCATCAAAAAATCTTAACCGAACCATATTGACAGTCAGATGTAACGCTTGTGATGCTCGATAGCGCATAGGTTCAGCTAAGGATTATAGAAATTTGATGCACACCAAAGTACTAATTGCAATAAGTTAAACATCAGTAAAACTTATTGTTTTCACGATTAGAAATTATCAATGTATAACTGAGAAGGTATTGCTTATTTGTAACGAAATTGTTATCTTTCTTTACATAAAGATACATAAACACCAACAATGCGTTAAACCACTGTTAATCAAGGCTTTCTAAATAACTATGCAGTTGAGCCTGCAAAGTGCTTTGCCAAGTATCTAAACTCAACGGCAACAGCATCACTATGCCTTTATTAGAGCTATCTATGTCTATAACAGGCTTTCTAGTGATGTAAAAGCTACTGAGTGCCTTTTTTAACGCTTAAACGCATTTTTCATCGCTCTTTCTTTGCACATTTAATTTTTCACATTCCGTAGAACTGTAATTTTTTTGGAATTTCTGCTATGTCTTTTACCATCCAGTCGGCTCAAAGTATTTTTCCCGGCACCCTAGTTGCTGACGTTGTTCCAACCGTTGTCGAATCATTCTCTAAGCTCAATGCTGAAGATCAACTAGCATTACTTTGGTTTGCTTATACCGAAATGGGTAGAAGTATTACAGTTGCGGCTCCAGGAGCCGCAAACATGATCCTTGCACAAGGCTTACTCGAACAAATTAAGCAGATGCCTTTTGAGGCTCAAACCCAAGTCATGTACGATTTGGCTAACCGCGCTGACACTCCTCTGTGCCGTTCTTATGCATCCTTCACCGTGAATATCAAGTTGGGCTTTTGGTATCAGTTAGGAGAATGGATGGCTCAGGGAATCGTTGCTCCCATCCCACCAGGTTACAAGCTTTCTTCTAAAGCTGCCGATGTGTTACAAGCCATCCGCAATGCAGATTCAGGTCAACAAATTACCATCCTACGCAATACCGTAATTAGCATGGGATTCGATCCGAATGCTCCTGGTAGTTATAAAAAAGTTTCAGAGCCGGTAGCTCCTCCCA
The DNA here is from genome assembly GCF_034531215.2 of Nostoc sp. ChiSLP03a. NCBI lineage: Bacteria > Bacillati > Cyanobacteriota > Cyanophyceae > Nostocales > Nostocaceae > Nostoc > Nostoc sp. ChiSLP03a. Next base: position 23,082 of record NZ_JAVRBQ020000004.1, on the reverse strand, counting down.
CTGCACCAGCATTTCGGACTAAAGTCACCGTTGAGGGCGTCAACAATTCTACGGTACTTGGCTATATCAACAACATGAATGCCAATGACTTTGATGCTGCGGTTTCTCTGTTTACCTCTGAAGGTGCTTTGCAACCTCCTTTTGAAAGACCAATTGTTGGTCAAGATGCAATTCGTGCTTATATGCGTGAAGAATGTCAGGGATTGAAGATGCTCCCAGAGCGCGGTGTATCTGAGCCTGTGGAAGATGGCTATACCCAAGTTAAAGTTACAGGCAAAGTCCAAACCCCTTGGTTTGGTGCCAGCGTGGGTATGAATATTGCATGGCGCTTTTTGCTAGATCCTCAAGGCAAAATCTTCTTTGTAGCGATTGACTTGTTGGCTTCTCCAAAAGAACTGCTGAACCTAGTACGTAAATAGAGGGCTAGATTAGTTACTGCTTAAGCGTAGATGAGTCAAGGAGCAATCGCTACCTCACCACGCTTAAGCAAAAAAACTGATAGCGCTTTATTTAGTATCTTCATGTTGCGATCGCTATTAGACCTCTTGGCAAAAGTGCATTTTGCACTCTTAGGGGAAAAGGGTAAAGGTTAAAGGGGAAAGGGAAAATAACAAACCTTTCCCCCTTTCCCCTTCCCCTTTTCCCGATAAATGCCAAGAAGTCTATTGAAAACAACCGATTTTATCAAGGAAGGCAGGAGCAAAACTGCCCGGTTGTTGAGCGTAGCGATGCACTGTTTCCTACCGTGAGCGAAGGGAACTCTTTACTTGTTTATATTTAAATAACAATATATCTTTGGATAGAGTAATAATTTATTCATCTACCAAGGGTAATAGATTCTCAATGACTTTTTTCAATTCCTCTGAGCCGCTCCTGCGTGAAAAACAGCAAGAGCTAGATTTTCAAGATATTCAAGGTCTAGTCTGTCTCAACTACCAAATTGGAAATTTCACCCTCTTTTCAAAGTTTTATACTCGCGTCGATCAAGCATTTATTCTCTGGGGATTAATTTCATCTGGAATTTTCATAACCGCGCAGTTTCTACCCATTAGCTGGAGTAGCCAAGCAATTTTGTGGTCAGTGCTTACCTTATTCGGTGCAGTTGGGATGGTAAGTTTAACTTGGTTTTGGGCAACTGTAGAACAGCTACGCTGGGTTGTTTATAGCTGGGCGATTTTAATTTTAATAGGTTTAATCTTAACCGATCTGAGCATTTTTTTAGGATGGGGAGAGGTGTTGATCCGTTTGTGTCCACTGTGGTTAGGATTGAGTGCGATCGGCTACTTTTGCACTGGGGTAGGAATGCGTTCGCGCACATTTATTTTGATGGGATTTATTCATTTGCTGGGAATCTTAGTTTTACCGTACTGCGGTGTTATGCAGTTTCTCTCAACGGGGCTAATTATGACCGTTAGTTTACTGTTACTAGCAGAATTACAATGGGATATGCAATCTTCAAGTGATTACAGCCAATTAACACCACAACAAAAGCAGTTTAACCAAGTACAGTCTCAACGGCGTCAAATGATTAGCTAAAGTTATAAAGAATTAAAATCTTGCTTTAGACAAGTTTGTATAAACAATATAGCTATATCTTTAGGCTAGCTAGTGTTTATACTTGGGAGAGAGAGTTTTTCACCCAACTGTTAGCTATTCTAGTTTATGAAAACAGACAGCACTGTATGGGTGTTATGCCGCTGTGGCCCAATATCAAACATCGAAGGAGAGCGATCGCAGGTGTTTGAACAGTGTGAATTAATAAAAATCCTTGACGGTGTGGAGTTTTTATCGCTTCCTCCACTTTATTATCACTTATGGAAGGTTAAATTCTTCATCAGAGCGGTCTGAGGTGGTAAGCGTCTTGCGTTTTTTACTTACATTACAAGCTTAGTTTTGAAACTCCAATATCCTTGATTCAAAATCAATTAAGGATATTGAAGTTTCACGACTAATGTAACTATCTGTTAGCTGGCGTTTGTGTGTCAAAATATTCACGCCAACGACTAATTTGACTATCTTTAAAATCTACAGCAATTACGTCATCAGCTTTATTACGACGACCTGTCGCCTTTTCTGTATCTTCGTAGTACCATTCTACTGCTGCCTGATTTGCTCCACTAATAATCCGCTGGATGTCTATTTTGACATCTAAATACTGTTGTTTAAAATTGGCAAGTGCTTCTCGAATTCTTTCTTGCCCCCGCCAGCATTGACCAGGTACAATTAATTCTCCGTCAACTGTAAACAATTGTGCAAGAGCATCGACATCTTGAGCTATCCATGCATCTTTAGCTTTTTCTATTAATATCTGGATATCTTGTTGGTTCATAGACTGACTGGCAAACAAAGGTGTGCTAAAAGTTAAGCTAACAAATATAGTTCCTAACACTAGCCATTGAGATAACCAAAGCATCTAGATTTTTCTACCCTCTAAAGTATCGAGCTTATAAAGCCTTAGTAAAATTTAACCAGAAGTTGTTTGCATTGCGATCGCTCCCAGGAAATTATGGAGAGCGATCGCACCACACACAGCACTACACTAGAAAGTAAGATGCTCAGAATAGCTTATGAACGCTACGACAACTACTTTCCCTTCTACCCTCAAATTGAAAATTGACTTGACTGATGAGCAATTTTTCCAGATGTGTCAGAAAAACCGCGATTATCGATTTGAGCGCACATCATCAGGGGAATTATTAATTATGCCACCTACAGGTAGTGATACTGGCAGACGTAATGTTAAAATTACCACTCAATTAGATATTTGGAACTCTGAGACTAATTTAGGCGAAGTTTTTGACTCTTCAACTGGTTTCACCCTACCTAATGGTGCAGAACGTTCTCCTGATGCTTCTTGGGTGAAAATTGAGCGTTGGAATGCTTTAACTCCAGAACAACAAGAAAAATTTGCCCCAATTTGTCCTGATTTTGTCGTAGAATTGCGTTCTCGTACTGATTCCTTGAAAGAATTGCAAGAAAAAATGCAGGAGTATATCGAAAATGGTACTCAATTAGGCTGGTTAATTGACCGGAAAAACAAGCGAGTGGAAATTTATCGTCCAGGTAAAGATGTAGAGATATTAGACAATCCTACTAGTTTATCAGGAGAAAATGTACTACCTGGGCTTGTGTTAGATTTACAGCAGATTATGTAATTTTATTGATTAGGATAGATATAGCGCATTTCAAAACGACTTTGTTCCCAAAGTGGGATTAAAGCTTGTTTAGCAGCACTTAACTGAGCTTGTGAAAAAGATATTCTGCCATTTTCCATAATCCAAATAAATATCCGAGTTATTAAATCTGCCTTGAAACAATTCTCGTATTCACTATTATTTATTCTTACTACTTGTCGATCTAAGCAATCTATAGCATATTTAAAAGTTAAGTTTTTCCAGTCTGTGGAATTGCTATAATTTTTTTCTGGCGAATTTTTCCACTCAACTTGCCGCAAATTTCCGAAAATATAGTCTATGCCTATTATGGAAGAATCTGTGTTACGCACTAAATTTGTATAGGCTTGGTAATATGGTTTCAATAGTGAAGCTGCAATATTTTCCACATAGATATGTAGCCAAGATTGGATGTCACGAAGATAAGGTAGTAAATCTTTAATATTATCAATTTTTTTAATCAGCGCACGTTCATTTCTGTAATTTGTTATTTTTGCTATCAATTCAGCTTCAGATAATTGAGAATTTTCTGAATAGTAATTAATAACTTTGGGAATATATTTATCTAATAACCACTGTTTGGTATATCTAGCCGTCCAAGTTCCTCGTACTCCAATATCTTGCTGCCACAAGCCAAATGTATCTATTTCAATAGATTGTAAATTGATATCATTTAGTTCGTAGATTATATGAACTTGATTGCTTGGTAATAAAGATAAATCTCTATCAAATTTGGGGAAGAAAAATGTATGATCGCGAATTCCTCGACTCACTCTAATTGATATATTTTCTCTATGAAATAGATGCCATTCTGACTTGCCTTTCTTATAATCAAATTCCTTAGCGAACTGCTGCATCAACTCCCATAACTCTTGTCTTACAGAAAATAGCATAAAACCGCGAACTTCTGAGAACTTGACGAATTCAAAATCCCATGTTTCTAAAGCATTCTCAAATTCAATTATTAAATTCTGAAATTTTTGACAAACTTCATCAATACACAAACACAAGTCTATTGCTTCTAACTTTGATAAAATGACTGTTATTTGACCCAAACTTACTGTAAAACTATCTTTATCTATCTGTTTTAAAAAACGACGACACCCCCAATCTGGTTGAGTGTGCAATCCAGTCATTAATTGACCTAAAATATCTTGATGATTTAAGTGGATTTTTAAACCTTTAAAAAGAATACTACTGAATTCTATTTGACAATTACCTTCTCCAAAAGCTTTGGGTAAATTACAGGCGATCGCTACTTTTGGTTTAACAACAACTAAGTGGCAGCCTTCTAGTGTTATAGAAGGATCAAAGTCACATTTTTCCAAAAAATACTGTAAATCTGGATGGCGTATAATTAATTTTTCTATTAAGTTATATTGAGAATATATCAAAATATCAGCTGTATTTTTATCGATATTTTTAATTACATCAAAATTGAGTTTATTATAAAACTTTGAGGCGATATCGTTATTTTTAAAAGCATTTATATTTAGATCGAATACTAATTCTTCTCGATTAGAATCTAGGCGCTGAAAAACCTTAATTTCATATCCATTAGTGACAATAAAATATAGTGTGTTAAAATGATTACTATAAAATTTAGCTTGTTCAATAGCTTTATTTAACTTAGTTTTATAAGGTTCTATCGCTTCTACCAAAATGAGTGATGTATCTGTATTTTGTTTCTTAACATCATCTGTGGCAAAATAAATCTGAGCAATTTTTGGATTTTTAGTGTGTGTTTCTGATTGATATGTTTTCAAAGAGTATTCACGATGACATATCTCTGGATAGCAGAGATAGTGAAACATTGGCAAAATCAACTTTTCTTTTATCTCATCTTCATTATGTAAAACACGATGGTCAAAACCTTGTATCCATGTAATGAATTTTTTAATTGACTCTGGAATAGTCATTAGATAATCTACCTGCTTATATAAATTTGCTATGCCTTATTTTGTTCGTGTAATTAGCAATTTATCAAGTCAGTTTGGATTATGTCGTGATTGTAGATACTAGAATGGAAGCATTCAGCTGAAACTTAACCTTGGCAAAACCTACACCATTGAAGAAGAAGTCAGAATTCAGAAGTCAGGAGTAAGAATGAAGACGCTCGTTCTGGCTCCTGAATTCTGTTTTGATAAAAGTTACAGCCGTTAGAATTAAACATCTGGTGAAAATCAGGTAGGCAAAATTAATGAATTGTGTATAACAAGGATTTTGGCCAATACATAATAAATTACTGGAGATGTCTATTAGACAAGAAGGAGTTAAGAGTCAGAATATAGAATTTTCCTGACTCTCTGAACTTCTGATGCCTAATATATCTATTTACTCTCTTTGGGTAGCGATCGCTAATTTAGCTCCCGGAACCTGACGTACCCGATCCATTACCGCCACCACCCGGCCATAATCAACTTTTTCATCAGCATTAATAATCACTAATACTTCCGGGTTAGAACCAACTAAAGTCCGCACTTGCGCTGTTAAATCATCAACTGCAATTGGTTTACGGTTCAGGCTTACCTGTTCTTTTTCATCTACCGTAATGGTAATTTTAGTGGGAACTTGCTGTTGTTTCGCTGTGGCGGCCTTCGGTAAATTGACTGGCAAACCTTCCGAACGTGTTAAAAACAAAGTTGACATGATGAAAAATGTCAAAATTGCAAAAATCACGTCAATCATCGGCACGATGTTGATCTGGAGCGGAAGTTCTGGTTCATCTGGTAGACGCATAGGTTTTTTCTCCTCGTTCATAGCGACGGCGGTAAAGTAATTCTAGCTGTCCCCCATACTCCTGAATTAATGCAATTTGCCGTTGGTACAATCCCCGGAAGGTATTGGCAAACATGAGTATGAATATAGCAACGATCAATCCTGATGCAGTTGATACTAGAGCCTCACTAATCCCAGCCGTAACACTTGCCGTTTTGCTACCTCCCACATCACCAAGATTTAGGGAGGCAAAAGAAGCTATCAATCCTAATACTGTGCCGAGAAGACCTAACAGTGGTGCCAGACTAATGATTGTCTCAAAAAGGTTTTGGAAACGTTTTAACACAGGTATTTCAGCCTGCGATTCGCTTTCTAACGCCAAACGAAATTCCTCTGGATTTGGCTCCTCTAATTCTAAAGCCGCCAGAAAAATCCGAGCGAGTGGCAAATCTGCGTTTTTCTGAAGTTTATCCATTGCACCGACAATATTATCGAGACGGTAGAGATTCAAAACATCTCGCACCACCCGGTTTTGACGCTGATTGATTCTTACCCAAAATCTAATCCGCTCGACAATCAGTGCCACACCTACTACCGAAAACGCCAACAGGGGCCACATGACGATACCACCTGCTGCAAACAAATTCTGAATTCCCATGTAGTTCCTCTATAACGTCATCCACAATACAAAATTAGACTACCAGAATCTAGCGAAAAGCTGAAACTTATTCTCAATAAAATATAAAATATAATGATAATTTTTTCAAATGTAACGTTCATGATTTTTATTTAATCATTCGTTTGTTTTACATAAATTAATTTAATTTAATTGCAATAAAAGTTAATTTTGTCCAAAAAGCATGATATTGGTGGTTTAAAAAGATGTGTATCCTAGTCCGCAGTTCTGTAAAGCTATCCCAAATAATTTAAATGGTTTACTTGATATTTGTAACCTTGCATTCTAAGATAGCTAAATTAGTGAGAATAGGTAGCAATAGCTATGAGCTTTTCCGGCATTACTGTCGAGCAACGTTCCAAAGAAGTTGAGGCTCTCAAGTCTTTTCTGACTTACAGTCTAATAGGTTCACTGGCGCTGCATATCGGCGTACTGTCTTCTGGCATAAGTAATTATTTGACGAGAGTGCCTACAGGAGAAGAAGAACCAATAGAATTGGCGCTCGTGGATTCTCCGACTGCGGAACCAGAAAAACCAATTGCAAAAATTCCAGAAGAAATAAAAAAAGAACCAGAGATTGTCCAAAAACAGCCTATAGAAACTCCACCGGTAGAAAAATTTGAACAGATAACAGCAGTCCCTCAAAAGCCACAGCCGATAAGTACGCCCCCAAAAGCAATTCCGATTGAGCCAAAAGTTGCTGTGAAATCTGCACCTATTCCACGAGCGGTACCAGAAGTACCTGTGAAATCTGCATCATCCATTCCCCAATCAGCTCCGTCTGAAGATTCCAAAGCAAGTTCACCAGGTGGTGGCGGCGGCGGCGGATCTGGTGTTGGTTTAGGCTCAGGTAGTGGTATTGCTGTAGGTACAAATAGCGGTACTGGCCCTGGCGGAGGTACTGGCACTGGCACTGGCGGTGGCATTGGCAGTGGAACTGGAACTGGCACTGGTAGTGGCATTGGTAGCGGCATTGGTAGCGGCATCGGTAGCGGCACTGGTAGTGGCACTGGTAGTGGAATTGGTAGTGGAACAGGAAACCGTCCCACAGTAGCAACAGCGCCTACAACTCCAAAAATTAACAGTTCAGGTAATGGTAATGGTCGTGCAGCCTGCCGCGAATGTAATGCCAAATATCCAGAGGCAGCAAGACGGCGAGGAGTTGAAGGCAGAGTAGAAGTAGCTGTAGATACTGATGCACAAGGCAATGTTACTAATGTGCGGATTGCTCGCTCTAGTGGAAACCGCGACTTGGATGAAGAAACCGCCAGACAAGCGCGTGACTGGAAATTAAAACCCACAGAAGGTGGTAGACAAGGAGTATCTATAGCCACTGAATATGCTATCAGAGGCTCACGGCGATCGCGCCAAGTTCAAGAACGGAAAACACAAAGACAAGCACAAGAGACACAGAGAAGCCAGCAAACAACGGCTGCTAACTCTACACAGGAAACTCCAAGACGTAGGCGCAGAGAGTTGGCACCCCCATCAAGACCAGCAATATCTGGATTTAGTCGGCGACTGGAACCTCAAAGAGCAGAAAGTCCTGCGAGAAACTCATCATCTGAAGCTAGAACAACTCCTACTCAAGGAACTGCAAGAGAGTCCCTACGCCGCATCCGGCGCGAGCAAACGACTACCAATTCATCACAAAAACCACAAGAAACTACAAATCGGCGGCGGCGAAGAGATAATACTAGCCAGAATAAATTGCGGGACTCTTTGCGTCGTTTACGCCAACAACCTCAATCACAACCTGCTACTCCCAGTCAGCAGTAGTCTGTCAAGTTGAAATTTATGGGTTAGTAATAAGCGCTTGAGCGCTTAACAAAGGACTAAAGTTCTGACTACAAAGTTATTGACCCCGTGAAGTTGACTTGACATACTACTAATAGAGGGATCAAACTTATTGGAATCATACTTTGATTAACAACGATCGCCGCCTCCTGTTCTAGGAGGCGGTTGTTCTTTAGACAGGAATGGCTTCATTAAGCATTACCCATCTAGCATGAGGAAGAGGGGTTAGGAGTGCGGTAATTTTATGATGGGCTATTAGAGACACTGGCGATCGCTTGATTTGCCAATCAATAGTAGTGGAAGTAAATAATCCTGCACTTTTTCCTACCAACTTTTATGAGCGGGGCAATGTAAATCGCCTGCGCCTAAAGAATGGTAGTAAGCTGTTACGCAAAAAGAAAAGCACATCAACTGGTGTTTTGTCCTTTGTCAATTGTCCTTTGTCCTTAGTAAACACAAATGACTAATGACGGTCTACACGGAGTTTGTGCAATATGTGGGCGCGTTAGCTTAGTGTTTGCTCATCACCAATTATATGCTGAGAGATATAGTCAACAGCTAACTCTCAAATTGCTCATCTGCACTTTATGTCTAGATGTCAAATTCACTAATTTGAATAAAACTTCTACATAAACACACACTGATGCGGTTTGATTTGCTTGAATAGCTATATTGATAGGACATTGATAACGTCGGCAATTCACAATTCCTGATTATGGCAAGTAAATTCATTGATGTTAGAGAATATACTGTCAGGGCGCATAAAAGACAGATTCATACTCGTGTTTTCCAGTTTGTCTGTAAAGAGTGTAACGATCTGACAAAACGCGAGACTTTCGGCCCTCGACCTTTATATTGTGAGAGATGTCGCCCTCCCCAACCGCCTAAGAAATCCCAGCCAGCATCTCACAAGGCAAAACCCAGAGCAATGTCTTATAAAAGTGACATCGATTTAAATTGATTAAAGCCCTATGACTCAAAATGGACAATTAGAACCGCCTCCGGGCACCTTTCTCTCACCACTGTTGGAATTACGAGACTATTATGCTCGCTTGACAGAAGAGTATGAACGCCTTTTTGTGCAGGCGCGATCGCAGCTTGACCATGTAGAAGCGTTATTGTCTAACTGGTCTTCTTCTGATACCAACAAGCAGATATCAAGATTAACGGCGGCTGATGAAAACTCAAATCTTTCTGGGGAAAGTTCTCTGCGGTTTTTATCACCTCTTGATGACATCGGCGAAATCAACTTGGTAGAATCTTTAGAGTCAGAACCGAAAGACTCAGATCGATTTGAGATAAATAATTCTTTTTCTGCTGTTGATACAAAAGAGAGTCAACCTCAAACGACATCAACAGATCCAAAGATCGCTCCAGACAACAACGATAGTTCAACGAAGGTAGTGGAAATTCCGATGCTACCTCAGTATCAACACACTATCTCGCGAATGGAAGCCATAAAACAGCTATTGCAAGAACACATAGGTACTGTTTGTCATATCGATTTTATCGTGCGATCGCTTTATGGAGAGTTAGATTACCAGCTATTCAAAGTAGTTAAAGGTAGAGTGCAATCTTCCCTGACCCAAGGCAGAGAAAGGAATTACTGGGTAACTATTCCCGATGAGCCAGGTTGTTATACTCTGGATTTAAGTTTGGTAGCTCCAAATAATCGCAATGGTGTTTCTAGGAGTATCAAAAACAAAAACAAGAAGCCTTTCGTTCCTCCGACAAAAACAGTACCAATGCTCAAAGCCTTTGAGGGTCAATTTTTAATTGATGCCCTCACCTCTCTGTTAAAACAAAATCCAGGTAAAGTTTTCAGCGTTGCTGAAGTCATCGCCGGAATTTATGGAGAATTAGATTCTCAGCAAATTAGAGAGATCAAAAATAAGGTGCTGAATGAACTATCTAGAGGCTATCGCACAGGTAGATTCGCTAGGGTTCCTAATCAAATCGGCTTCTATACTTGGGACTCAAATCTGATATTGAAAGGGAGTTCTCGTTAAATTGGGGATTGGGGATTGGGGATTGGGGATTGGGTACTGGGTACTGGGTACTGGGGATTGGGGATTGGGTACTGGGTACTGGGTACTGGGTACTAGGGAAGGTGGGGCCCCTGAAGGGGATAAGGAGTAATGGGGATTGTTTTTCTACTCCTTTGCCTCTCTCTGCACCTCTATTGTTTGCTCCCTATTACCTGCTCCCTACTCTTCCCCATCTCCTCCAGTCCCCAGTCCCCAGTCCCCAGTCCCCAGCCCCCAGTCCCCAGTCCCCAGCCCCCAGTTCCACTTATCCCAAAAACAACTTGTATGCAGGATTCTTGTTTTCATCCCAATAGCGATAGCTCAGATGGTCGAGAAAAGCTTGCCAATCTTCCATCTCGTGGGGGGGAACCTGGATACCAACAACGATTCGTCCGTAGTCTGCGCCATTGTTGCGGTAGTGAAAAAGACTAATATTCCAGTCGGGACTCATGGAAGTCACAAATTTCATCAATGCACCGGGACGTTCGGGAAACTCAAAACGGTAGAGCAATTCATTGTTAGCTAGGGGAGAGTGTCCGCCCACCATGTGTCGCAGATGTAGTTTAGTTAGTTCGTCGTCCGTTAAATCAAGGGTTTCAAATCCATGAGCTTCAAAGGTTTCTACCATCTTGACAGCATCAGCACGGTTTTGAATTTGCACGCCGACAAAAATATGGGCTGTTTTTTCGTCGGCAATGCGATAATTAAACTCCGTCAGATTGCGGTTGCCGATACATTCACAAAACTGGCGAATACTTCCCCGTTCCTCTGGAATTGTGACTGCAAAGATTGCTTCGCGGCGTTCGCCTAACTCTGCGCGTTCTGCGACAAAGCGGAGGCGATCAAAATTCATGTTTGCACCACAGGCGACAGCAATTAAGGTTTGTCCTTCGATTTGTTCTCTTTCGGCGTAGGCTTTGGCAGCTGCGATCGCTAATGCACCAGCTGGTTCTAAAATCGCTCGCGTATCCTCAAATACGTCTTTAATCGCAGCGCAAGTATCATCTGTACCCACCAAAATAATTTCATCTACATACTGCTGACATAAACGGAAGGTTTCTTCACCTACTTCCCGCACCGCTACGCCATCAGCAAATAACCCTACTTGAGACAAGCGCACCCGATGTCCGGCTTTAAGTGATTGAGACATGGCATCAGCATCTACTGGTTCAACACCAATAATTTTGATTTCGGGACGCAACCGTTTTACATAAGCCCCGATCCCAGAAATTAATCCGCCGCCGCCAATTGCTACAAAAATCGCATGGATGGGTTGCTGATATTGCCGTAAAATTTCCATCCCAATTGTTCCTTGTCCAGCAATTACATGAGGATCGTCAAAGGGATGAATAAAAGTCAATCCTTTTTCTATTTCTAATTCACGGGCATAGCTATAAGCATCGTCATAAGTGTTTCCATGTAACACCACTGCTCCGCCCCTCATTCTCACCGCATCCACCTTGACTTGGGGTGTGGTTACTGGCATGACGATAATCGCTCTGGTTCCCAAACGATTGGCTGCAAGGGCCACACCCTGAGCATGGTTCCCCGCAGATGCGGCAATTACACCCTGCGCCAATATATCTGGGGGCAGTTGCACCATCTTGTTATAAGCACCCCGCAGTTTAAAGGAAAATACTGACTGCATATCCTCACGTTTCAACAGGAGTTGATTATTCAGCCGTGCAGACAAATTTGGGGCATACTCCAGTGGTGTTTCCTGGGCAACATCATACACACGGGCAGTCAGGATTTGGATCAGGTAGTCGCAAAACATGGGCGTCAAGCTGTTAGCAAATGCTGGATGGAAACTAATTTTACGTTACAAGCGATCGCACTGGTTTTATTGGTTTGTTCTCTCTCGAAATTTTGATTGAACAAAATCTAAAAATTACCAATTAATATTCTTTGAAGATAAATTAAGTTCAGTGATGAAAATTCTTTAATTGCTGGATATTTCATGCGATCGTTGCTAGGTTGATTTGAAACTAGTTTTGCCAACTATCTGAGTACTTAGATCGACAGATTAAGTATAGTGTTACTTAAAAACATAAGTTCTCCATTTATGTTAAAGTATGCATGGAAGATGAAATTCGGCTGTACAGTTTGTTTTTATATATATTTGTATTACAGACCTCTCCGGATCTAAATCTCTACACCCTCTGATTCTGGAGACATTCTATGTCAATTTACGTCGGCAATCTATCTTATGAGGTTAAAGAAGATGACCTCCGGCAAGTTTTTGCAGAATATGGAACTGTAAAAAATGTTCAATTGCCTGTTGACCGAGAAACAGGTCGGATGAGAGGTTTCGGGTTTGTGGAATTGGAATCAGACGCACAAGAACAAGCGGCGATTGATGCTCTTGATAGCGCTGAATGGATGGGTCGAAGCTTAAAAGTTAATAAAGCCAAGCCCAAAACAGACGGCGGTTCCTCTGGTGGTAGACGAGGAAACTATGGTGGTGGTGGTGGTGGTCGTTATTAAAGACTAAAACCAAAAATTTAACTATTAGGTCTTAAGGGCAGACAAGGAGTCTGCCTTTTTTATACTTCGGTTAAATGAAGAAAGACAGGAGAAAATTATTTTCTACAACCTCCTGCCTCCTGCCTTTCTCCAATGAATGATTTTTGCTATATATGCCTGATAATTAATAAGGGAATCTACTAAATAGCAAAGATGCAGACTCTCCAAAAACTCTCACTCCCAAGCATGGGCTGCGGCACTTGGGCTTGGGGCAACCAACTGCTTTGGGGATATAACGAAAGTATGGATGAGCAGTTGCAAGCCGTCTTTAACCTTTGTGTCAGCAACGGTGTAACTTTATTTGATACAGGTGATTCTTACGGAACGGGGAGATTGAATGGTCGGAGTGAGTCACTTCTGGGACGATTTAACCGAGAATATGTAGGTTCAGGTAAAGAAAATATTTGTATTGCGACTAAGCTTGCTGCTTATCCGTGGAGATGGACGCGTCAATCAATGGTAAAGGCTTGCCAGTCATCTGCTCAACGCCTGGGAAAAAATGTTGATTTGGTACAGATGCATTGGTCAACAGCAAACTATGCTCCTTGGCAAGAAGAAGGACTTTTAGATGGTCTTGCCGATTTGTATGAGCAAAGACTGGTTAAGGGCGTGGGATTATCCAATTATGGGCCGAAACGGCTGATGGGAGTGCAGAAAAAATTCGCCGAACGAGGCGTTCCGATTACAACTCTGCAAGTTCAATACTCTCTGTTGTCTACATATCCTGTCACCCAACTCAACCTCAAAGAGCTTTGTGATGAGTTAGACATTAAATTGATTGCCTACAGCCCTCTAGCTTTGGGACTACTGACAGGAAAATACTCTGAGCAAGGCCCTTTGCCTAAAGGCATTCGAGGTCTGTTATTTAAGCAAATATTATCAGGAATGCGTAAAAGCAAAGCGGCTTCTGCTGGTAAATCGCTTTTGGAATGTTTGCAAGAGGTGGCACAGTTCAGAAACAAAACTATGTCACAGGTAGCAATTAATTGGTGCATCTGTAAAGGAACTATTCCCATCCCTGGAGCAAAGAGCGTCGAACAAGCCAAGGAGAATCTTGGGGCGTTGGGTTGGCAATTAGATGCTGGTGAGATTGCAGAGTTGGATAAGGCGGCGGCAAATGCAGACAAAAAAATGGTACAAAATATCTTTCAAACGAAGTGAAATTTTAACGTCGCTGAATTTGAATATGAATTATCGCAAATAGGTATTTCGATTAAGACTGAGATGGGAATGGTGTAGTTCAATGATTTGAAAAGCGCTGTCAACTCAAGACTTTTGTGAGGAGTCTATTGATGAGCTTATGCAGTTTGGGTATTATTATTAGAGACTTCATCTGTACTAGCTTTTAAGCGGCTGACTAAGCTTCTGCGGACGCGATCGCTTTTGCGAACACCACCCGCCATCTCATATTCATGGCTGTCTTTGCCGTACTTAAAGGCAACCCCCAGGAGCATTTTTTCAGTCAGTTCGCTCAAACTTTTTTCCAACTCTTTCATCTCACTTGTATAAGAGTCAATCACAGCCAGAGTCGTATTATAAGTATCTATTTTGCTACGGTACTGCTGAATCATTTGTGTAAGATTTTGCAAGTTCCGAGCATCTCCAAAATCCATGCTGGGATCGATTGCTTTGAGTCCGGCGATTCTCAATTCAGCTTTTTCTAGAACGCGATATGTACGCTTTTGCCGAGGCATAGTTATCTTCTTTTTATGGTGTTCTAGAGCTAGCTTGCCCTACTAAAGCCTAATTCTGGTTGGGTGAAATCCACAAAATTGGTGTTTAATATAACGATCAACTCAGCAATATCCACTAAAAATATGATGTTTGTAACGAAAATCGTAGTGGTGGTAACTAAATTCGTAAGATTGTAACGAAAATAATGATGTTTGTAACAAAAATCGTAGCGGTGGTAACTAAACTCGTTATTGTTTGTAACTTAAAGCGCGATGTTAGTGGCGATGTTTAGTAACGGCAACTGGTTTCAATTCAAAAAACCTAGATATCACACGCAATTAGTTGAGAAAGTAATGCTGGACTCTGCAAAATCTGTAACGCTAAGTAAAATACGGGTTTTTTAACTTAGCTGCGGAATTTAGAACAAAAGCAGTGTGTTAATAAGTAAATAGGATGCACATAGTCAAGGCAGGATTATGATACTTGAAACTGCGGCGATCGCTGTTGGCACTATAATAGCCACCAAAGCCTTAGAAAAAACAACCGAAAAGGTAACAGAGTCTTTAGTGAATAAGACTGGCAAGTTTCTCGTCACCCTCAAAAAACAGTCTCCCCATACTGTAGCAGCGATCGAGAAAGCACCAGAGCAACCACTTGATTATGGCAAAGCTGTACTAGAGGTAGAATCGGCTGCTAAAGCTAATCCTGAAGTAGCTCAAGCTATGCAGGAATTGGCCGCAGCAGCTAAAGCAGAACCAAATCCTAAATTGGCTGAAATTCTAGCTATGCCTAACCTGGAAAAATTAGCAGATAAAATTGGTCAGGTAGTAATGCCAGGTGGAACAGGAAATATTGAAAATATGTCTTTTTAAATTATCAGCAAAAGTTATTGTGTGACCTAACCCCCAACCCCTTCCCGACAAGGGAAGGGGAGTAAGATTTAAAGCATTTTCATTTCAATACTTTATTCTGAGCAGAATTTTATAAAACCTTTTTTTGTAGGGAAGGGGAGTAAGATTCAAAGCCTCTCTCCGTTTCGGAGAGAGGTTTGGAGAGAGGTCTTTAAGTTTTTGTGAACAGCAAGATTTAACTATGTATGCCTGAAGACTCCGGGAAGTTTGCCGAAAAAATTGGTGTCTACGTCGCCCCTGGTGGACAAGCTTCCATTGGCACTCAAATTATCAACGGGGAGAAACAGTTAATACCCACAAAATCTATCCCGTATCGCGGTTCCGTTAATTTTGTCGGGCGAGAAACCGAACTGACAATACTGCATGAAGACTTGCAGCGCGGATATTATGTAGCAATAGCGGGAATGGGTGGCGTGGGCAAAACTGAATTAGCTACTCAATACGCCAGACGATATGAACAAGATTATGGCGGAATTGCCTGGTTTAACGACAGAGAAACCAATCTCGCCGCCGAAGTTTTAGAGTTTTTTCAGTTACAGTTAGGTTTTGAGATTCCCCAAGAATTAGGAGGAAGACTTTTAAGCCTTAAAGAACAAATCGCCTGGTGTTGGTCTAGATATCCTGATTCCGCTTTGCCTATTTTAATTGTCTTCGATGACGTAACCAATTTAGACAACCTCCGCCAAGTCGTTTCCAACGATAACCGCTTCCGAGTCTTAATTACTACTCGACTGCGGCTTTTAGACCCAAATTTTATTCAAGAGATTTCCTTAGATGTTCTCTCACCCCAAAAAGAACCAGGCAAAGCCTTAGAACTGTTAAAACGACTGTTAGGGGAAAAAGATCGGCGAATTGAAAACCAATCACAAGCTGCAACAAAAATATGTGAATGTCTGGAATATTTGCCTTTGGGGATAGAGTTAGTTGGAGCTTATTTAGTACGCGACCCGGAAATATCTTTAGACATCATGTTTGGGCGATTGCAAGAACGTAAATTAGCAGAAGAAGCTTTACAAAACCGGGAAACTCTCAACTCAACTCAATTGGGAGTTAAAGCCGCCTTTGCTTTAACTTGGAAAGAACTCAACCCACTGGCGCAACAACTAGGAAGATTTTTGAGTTTATTTTCTCCTGCACTGATTCTTTGGGATTTGGTTACTTGGGTGGCGATAGGTAGAGGGGAAGTAGAAAATCAGCAAGAAAGACAGCTAACGTGGTCAGAAAATGAATTAAACGAAGCTAAAAAGCAACTCTATGGGCGCAACTTGCTGCAACTGTTAGAAGAAAGAGAAGGATGTTATAAAATTCATGCCTTAGTGCGGTGGTTTTTGCAAGAGGAGTTAGCGGACTCTGGCAAAACCAAATCAGTTTTAGAAACAAACTTTGCCACTGCCATGATAGATATTGCCCAAAGAATTCCCGAATCAGCAACTTCTGAGCAGATTAGATTTTTTAGTTATTTTATTATCCATCTCGAAGATTTGGGACAACGGTTAATTGCAGAGATAAAGGAAGCAAAAAAGACACAGATAATTTCTTTAGCATCAGCTCCCAACGATCAAGTAATTTGGGTATTTGAGGGTGTAGGAAGAATTTACGAGAGACAAGGATTATATAAATTAGCAGAACCTTGGTATGAACAATCCGTAAATGTTTGCCAAGCTATTTTTGATGGCGACCATCCCCATGTGGCTGCTAGCTTGAACAATTTAGCAGCATTCTACAAAAACCAAGGGCGGTATAAGCAAGTCGAAGCCCTCTACATCCAAGCTTTGGAGATGAGAAAGCGGCTGTTTGATGGCGACCATCCCGATGTAGCTACTAGCTTGAACAATTTAGCACTGTTTTACAATAACCAAGGGCGGTATAGCGAAGCCGAAACTCTCTACACTCAGGCTTTGGAGATGAAAAAGCGGCTGTTTGATAGCGACCATCCCGATGTAGCTACTAGCTTGAACAATTTAGCAACACTCTACTATAGTCAAGGGCAGTACAGCCAACTTGAACTTCTCTACACTCAGGCTTTGGAGATGTATAAGCGACAGTTTGATGGCGACCATCCCAATGTGGCTAGCAGCTTGAACAATTTAGCAGCATTCTACGATAGCCAAGGGCGGTACAGCGAAGCCAAACCCCTCTACACCCAAGCTTTGGAGATGAGAAAGCGGCTGTTTGATGGCGACTATCCCGATGTAGCTACTAGCTTGAACAATTTAGCAACACTCTACTATAGCCAAGGGCAGTACAGCCAATGTGAACTTCTCTGCACCCAAGCCTTGGAAATGAGAAAGCGGCTGTTTGATGACGACCATCCCGATGTAGCTAGTAGCTTGAACAATTTAGCAACACTTTACAAAAGCCAAGGGCGTTACAGCGAAGCCAAACCCCTCTACATCAAAGCTTTAGAGATGTATAAGCGGCTGTTTGATGGCGACCATCCCGATGTAGCTACTAGCTTGAATAATTTAGCAGGACTCTATTATAGCCAAACGTGGTATAGCCAAGCCGAACCCCTCTACACCCAAGCTTTAGAAATGTATAAGCGGCTGTTTAATGACGACCATCCCGATGTGGCTCGTTGCTTGAACGATTTAGCAGGAGTCTACCATAGCCAAGAGCGGTACAACCAAGCTGAACTTTTTTATATCAAAGCTTTAGAGATGTGTAAGCGGCTGTTTAATGGCGACCATCCCAATGTGGCTAGTAGCTTAAACAATTTAGCAACACTCTACAAAAGCCAAGGGCAATACAGCCAAGCCGAATCCCTCTACACCCAAGTTTTGGAGATGAGAAAACGACTGTTTGATGACGACCATCCCGATGTGGCTGATTGCTTGAACAATTTAGCAGGAGTCTACCATAGCCAAGAGCGGTACAACCAAGCCGAACCCCTCTATACTCAGGCTTTGGAGATGAGAAAGCGGCTGTTTAATGGCGACCATCCCGATGTGGCTAATTGCTTGAACGATTTGGCAGGACTCTACTATAGGCAAGGGCGCTACAGCCAAGCCGAACCCCTTTACACCCAAGCTTTAGCAATGTGCGATCGCATTTTAAAAGTTAATCATCCTTTAACAAGGACAATTCGAGAAAATCTGGCAATCTTGCAACGCCAGTCTACTCCTTATGCTATCTGGAAACGTCGGTTAGGTCAGTTTGTCCAAATCTTAAAGGCGATATTAATTTTACCGTTTTCTCTGTTGTGGCGATTGGCTAAAAAATTAATTCGTAATTAAAAGAGTGAGTTCAGGCGATAGAGTTTGCAATCTAGTAGTTTTGAGTGATCGCTATTTTCTCATCAACACAAATGCTATATCTTCTGATTTCTACGTTTCTATCTCAGATACATTCAAACCTGTTAACCTCGCTACCTGTTCTATTGGCATCCCAGACTCAAGTAAGTTGCGTGCAGTTTGTAATAACTGCGATTCTGCCTTTTCTGCCCTTTGGCGTTCTTGTTCTGCCCTTTGGCGTTCCTTTTCTTCAGGAGTTAGCAGTAATTCTCCTGCCAAATTTGCCCAGCGTAACCAAGTAGCATCAATACCTTTATAACTTCCCTGCCACAACTGCAATCCTAACCCTAAAGATTGACTTACTAACTGATTTTGAGCATTGACTGTAATCGGTTGATAAGCTCCTTTTTCATTAGAGAAACCAGCCAAATCATCAGGGTTAAAAGGGTCATACCAGAAATATTCTGGCACACGCATTTGATTTTGATAAATCAGCTTTTTCTCATTTTTGTCTGCTTGGGCTGTGCTGTCAGAAAGCAATTCAATGACTACATCTGGTGTTTTTCCCTCTTCCCAAACTACCCAACTGCGACGTTCTCCTTTCGGGACTCCCAACACAGCAAAAAAGTCTGGCCCTTTAAAGTCTTTGTTTCGCACTTGGGCCAGACTGTAGTAAACAAACATATTACCGCCGATAAACCCATCCTCTCGTTCTTCCAACCAAGGTATCAAAGCATCTATCAGCAAATCCATCTGGGCTTTGTGTCGTGCGCTTTCCATCGGAATACCGTCATCGTATGGTAATTCTGCTTGGGTGGGTGGAAGTTGGATATCTGGTGCAGCTAGGGTGGTTTCTGACATAGCTTTTCACCTTGGGGGTAAGCGTAGCGGGTATTTTTATGTTAAGCGATCGCAGAAATTTCAGTTAATTTGCGTTCGACAGTTTTTTAATTTGCCCAGTAAAGTATGCTTCTTCATGTTTGAGTTGTTGCGCCAGTTTTAACCCTTGTTGAAAAGCTGTTAATGCTTGAGGAAATTCTTTGCGTTCTAGATACAATTGCCCAATTTGGTCATAAGCTTGCATCATTCCGTAAAAGTTGGCAGCTTGCGCCTGTATCTGCACTAGAATTTCGCTAGCCTGCAAAGCCTCTTCTGTTTGTCCTTGGGAACGATACAACGCAATTAACTTTTGCAAAGCATCAGCAGCGCGAACGTATTCTTTTAATTGCCAAGCAGTTGTATAAGCTTCTTGATAATTATTAAAAGCTTCTAGCAGTAAATTAGGATCTTTCTTAGCTAGAGATTCGTAATCTGAAGCGATCGCTAGCTTTAATTTTAGTATTTCTGTAAGATTATTTTCATTGGCATAAATTTCTGTTAGTTTGTTAAGTACATTCAATGACTGCTGCGGTTGGTTTGTCTGCTCGTAAATATAAGCCAGCTGTTGCAGATATGTTACTTCGTTTACGCGATCGCCTTGGGATGTAGCGAAACTCAACAATTCCTCATAGATTGGTGCAGCTTTGCGATAATCAAACCAACTCAAATGCAGTTCTCCAATTGTTTTGAGGGTTTCTAATACTGCTGTCTGGTCTTGTTGTTGTCGCACTACTAGCAAAACTTGGTTGTAAGCTTCTATAGCTAGTTTAGACAATCGCACATTTTTGTAAGCTTCACCTAGCGATCGCCACAATTCTAGATCGATTGGGGCAGCTTTTTTCTGAGATTGGGCTTGTTTTTGAATTGCTTGCAATCGTTCCGTTATATATTGTACTTCTTGTCCGTCGTTTAGCTTCCAAGCGATCGCGCCAACTCTTGATAATGCTTGCACTTCTGCTAATGAACCTAAAAAGCGCCGCAAACGTAATTCTCGGTTCCAAATTTCAAACGCCGCCACCTGTTCGCCTGCTTGCAGTTTCGCCGCCGCTTCTTGATTTAGGGCATCTAACGCTGGTTCTAACTTTTGCCGTTCTTGGGGAGTTAACGGTTGTTTATCCTTGGGCGATCGCGGTGACAGTGGATCGGGTGTGGTAATCTCTAGAGGGCTGGGAGGAAATTCATCGGGTGGTTTCGGCGGTTTACTCGCTGCCAGTGTTAAAGAATTGCTAAAGAGTATAGTGGCAGTAGCGATCGCAATTAAGTGCCTGAGCATGAGTACTTTACTTTGCCTTGAGTGATTTGCATGAGATAATTAACAATTATCCCCATGCCTATTATTGACTAACTATTCTCCAGCTTTTCTCCAGGTTTACAAGAAAAGCCTATCTGAGAGCAATCTGGCTTCAGCACACAGAGAAAAGATAGTGTGCGGATTTTGCCAAAATAAATGCTTAACGAGTTCTAGTTGTTAGGTACAAGATGTAAAGTTTCACTTGTACTCAAGCAGCTAATTTTCTCCAATCAGAGCATCTATCCTAAATATATTTTAAAAATTACGATAAAAATTGCGATCGCAGCCAGGATTTTTGAGCCAGGGGAGTGTCAAAATAATCCTAGATCGTATTTAAGTAACCAGTCAATCGTTTTGTAATGACTCATTCTACTGATATCGCCACCTTAGCTCGCTGGATGGCAGCTGACTTTAGCAATCAAGAACAAGCTTTTGAAAATCCGCCTTTTTATGCTCATATCCGCGTCTGTATCCGTCCCCTTCCCTTAGAATTGTTCTCAGGGGTAAGTTTGTTTCTCGAACAAGCTTATGATTTTGCGCTCAATCAACCCTACCGGATGCGGGTAATGAAGTTAATTCCGGCAGCAAACCACATTGCGATTGAACACTACACCGTTAAACAAGAAGAGAAATTTTACGGTGCATCTCGCGAACCCGAACGCCTCAAAGAGTTGTCTCTTGACCAATTGGAAAAAATGCCAGGTTGCAACATGATTGTAGAGTGGACAGGAAAAAGCTTTAAAGGCAGAGTTGAACCTGGCAAAGGCTGCATAGTGTTTCGCGACGGCAAAAATACTTATCTAGATAACGAATTTGAGATTGACGCTAAAGAATTTTTCAGCCTCGACAGGGGAAGAGATTTAGACACCGATGAACGTCTTTGGGGTTCTATCGCTGGCCCATTTCACTTTCTGCGCTGGGGTAATTTTGCCGATGAAGTAAAGGTGTAACAAGTTAGGAGTGAGGAGTGAGGAGTGAGGAGTTACAAATCTCTTTAATCAGCTAAGATTTCTTTGTGCTGCGATCGACCTGCAATCAAAATTTTCTCGCGATCGCCTAAAGCTTACCAAAAACATCCAGTTAACCTACTATCTCTACCTCAAAATCCTATGCTATCATGGTTTAACTAGTGTCCTATGACTGCTAAATAGCTGCTAAGATACCTTAGCAACATAAAAGTAGTTCAGGGAATCTTGCTGTGGCGGCATAGCCAAGTGGTAAGGCAGAGGTCTGCAAAACCTTCACCCCCGGTTCAAATCCGGGTGCCGCCTTTAAAGAATGTACATTAATTCTAACCCTTGTACAGCAAGGGTTTTGTTATTTTTGTTGACTGTTTACAGTAACCTAAAACCTCAACTGGGGTAAAACTGGGGTAACTTGCAAGTGATCATAATATGCCAGATTATGCCAAAATACGTCAACGTATGCCAACTAAGTAGTTATAGCAAGGGACTGGGGACTGGTGACTGGGGATTGGGTGAAAAGTCTTGTTGTGTCTAAGTTTTATCATCTGTTAATGTCCTAACCACGTTGGCTGTTGCTATACAATTTTAGTGACAGACATTGACAGCAAAATAGCAAAAGCGAATAGCAGGCTTCGAGCCGCATCCATAAAAATAGCCCAATTCTTAAACGTTCAAAGTAAACACACATCTGTACTCAATGGACTTTAGCTCTTGTAGGGTGGGCATCTTGCCCGCCCGGACGGGTGTCCTCACCCGTCCCACAAGAAAATTTATTGCAACATTTAAGGCTTGCCACGCTACTACACAGATCGATCGCGGTGCGACAAACTTTTAAGTACCTCAAAACGACTTTTAAGTACCTCAAAACGACCTTCAGGTACCTCAAAACGACTTTTAAGTACCTCAAAACGACTTTCAGGTACCTCAAAACGACTTTTAAGTACCTCAAAACGACTTTCAGGTACCTCAAAACGACTTTTAGGTACCTCAAAACGACTTTTAGGTACCTCAAAACGACTTTCAGGTACTTCAACATGATTTCTATGTATCTGTTGCTTATACCAAATTGCCTTTATACCAATTAAAAATGAATCTGCATATAATGGGGAGAAGCAAACTAGGTAAGTTAACAGAACCATGAGCCGCCCATTTAAAATTGCGATCGCCGAGAGCGAAGAGGAACTGAAAAAACGCCTACAAACAGTGTCTTCA
>NZ_JAVRBQ020000003.1:0-25357 GCF_034531215.2 Nostoc sp. ChiSLP03a | reverse complement strand
TACGAGCTGATTCGTAAAGAAAATCTTAAGGATACTCAAATCATTGCGAGGTCTGAGTTTCAGCGAATAAGTGCATTATTGGCTCAAATTCCTGAAAAGTATACAAGACAAGGACTTTACTTGAGTTTACAAATTAGCTCTACAATTTAGTGCTTCAGACATTGGAAAAGTTTTTCCAAAATAATCCAGAAACCAATACAAAAGAATATTTGTATGCGCGAGTATTGCTTTTAGACGCATATCTCTACAATGGAAGCTTTGACAAGGCAATTAACTTATGCCAAGAATTGAGTAACAGTAAACATAAAACTACTCAGATATTAGCACAGTACTATCTTGCCGAGATTCTGCCATAAGCTAAACTTACAGAGCCAAAATCATCACTAAATTCAACTAAAGGTTCACTCACTCCTGCACAAGCGACTGAACTTATTCATACTGGTTATGAAGCTTTTATTAAAAAACGTTATAAAGAAGCAATTTGAGCATTGAAGATTTGTTGTCAAGCTGCTTCTCCAGCCACAAAAGAATATTTAAAAGCACACAAATTACTGATAAAAGCATATCAGGAAAATGGGCAAATTAATCAGGCGATCGCTCTTTGTCAGCAACTCCTGATTAATAAACACGAAGCAGCGAGAAAATGGGCAAGACAACTTTTATTTACAGACCTATTTACAGATAATATTGATGTATCCGCAACGGTGCAAAACCCCAACAAATTAGAAATTAAGCTACAAACACCAATCGAAACCTTACCAGAAGAACCGGAACCACCTATTCAAAAATTTACCCCAAAAATATTAAAAGAATTCAAAATATTTTGTCAAAAAAATCTCTTGAGCGAATTGAAAATATTTGAATCTCGTAGGAAACAAGCTTTATTATCTACTATTACTCTTCATCTGCTTTTTTTGTCTTTTTTAATTATAACGTTCAAGCTTCTATCCATGATATCTTTTAATATAAACGATTATATTTATATTGAAAAAATTCAATATAAATCTTCATTAGTTGAAAATCACTCTACACCAATAGCCGTAGTATTTATATATAAAATTATAATTTTTCTTTTTTCATCTTTCAATTATTTATTGTGCTTTTTATTGATTTTTTGGATTTGGATGTTTTTTTTCGACAATTTGTCAGGGCTTTTCCGCAGGTTTTACATACAAAATATCTAAGAAAATATTTGCTTTTACAAATCAAAATAAGAATTTAAAATATCTTAGCTATTGTTCAAAAGAGGATAGTGAAAATGCTATAAATTCTTTTCAACATAGCCAACTATTTAAAGGACTTATCAATCCAAATAATATTGAACATAATGTTTATATTTATGGTAAGATTAATGGTCTTGATGTCTATTTCTCGAATATTCGTGCAGAATTAGAACTAAAACATGATTGGACTAATTTTTTAGATATTATCTTTTTTATAGTTAGGAGATATGAAACAATAATTCAATCTAATATAACTTATCTGTTTATATTTTCAATTTTACGTGTTATATCTTTGTTCATCTTTGTTTTACCATTTACATTTGGTGCTTTAATTTTCAGATCGATCAAAATAATTCCATATATAATTAATCATATTTTACGTGGTAAAAATATTGAATATAAAAAATTTGAATCTGAAGTTTTAAAAAATCAATTTACCCGAACAAGTTTAATTTTTAAAGGATTATTTTTTAAAGCGAAGTTTAACAAAAATCTGCGAACTGTTACAATTGTTCAACCAAAAGCTATCAACGCTAATATTCATGCTCTTAATCATGCTAAGAAACAGGTAATTAAATTAGAAGACCCAGAATTTGCTAAATTCTTTACTGTTTATGGTGATGACCAAATAGAAGCACGCTATGCCTTATCTACTAATTTAATGGATAAAATAGTTAATTTTCACAAAAAAACCAATAGAAATATTTATATTTCTTTTGTAGATGACATGATATACATAGCCATTGAAGAAGCAGTAGAAAATAATATAATTGACCCTAATTTATATAAAAGTGTGTTAAGCTTTGCGCCTTTAAAAGAATATTTTGAAACTCTCAACTTGATGCTGGGAATTGTTGAAGACTTAAATCTTGATAGACGCATACACAAACCTGCACCAGATTAATTTCACTGAGAATGCAGCTTTTCGGCATCTTCACCGCTTTCGCTATTCCACGATATAGCTATTTTCAATTGAATGAGGTACGCAGATAGACCTAACCCCCTAACCCCCTTCCCGACGCGGGAAGGGGGAAGAATTTAAAGCCTCTCTCCTTTTAGGAGAGAGGTTTGGAGAGAGGTCAAAAGTACAGTTTTGATTCAATTTCCCATACCCAATGCCCCACAAAAGTCTTACTTTTGATGTATTATTTTGATTTTCCCACCTATCCTATCCCCCAGGATGGGATAATAAGTTACAAGTAGGGAAAATGTGCAAACTGTTCCCTAATGTTATATTTCTCTGCACTCTGGTTATATTGAGGAATTAATTGTGGTTGCCACGCCGGAAAAAGTACAACACACCCACGAGCATCTATCAGGTAAAGACCGTGTAGCCGTATTGCTTATGGGCTACGGCGAAGTCGAAAGCTACGAAGATTTCGCCAACTATAACGAACAGGCTTTAAATCTACTGACAGCAAAATTTGCACCAGTACCAACCTGGATTTATCCACCTCTGGCAAAGCTTTTGGCGCTATTTGACCGCCATGAGTGGGGACACACACACCACGATTTTATTTCCCCACACAACGCCATCTTTGAAGAGCAACGGGCTGGAATTGAGAAGAATTTACAAGAAAAATGGGGCGATAAGGTTCAAGTTTTCAAGGCTTTTAACTTCTGTGCCCCTTTCCTACCCAATCAAGTTTTAGCAGAAATCAAAAACCAAGGCTTCGAGAAGCTGCTGATTTACCCACTGCTGGTTGTTGATTCTATTTTTACTAGTGGGATTGCGATCGAGCAAGTTAACAATGCTCTGGTTGAGTTGACTGATGGTGAGGAACACTGGGTTAAAGCACAGCGCTACATTCCTTCTTTTTTCAACGAACCAGCTTACATCGATTTAATGGCTCATCTGGTTGAGGAGAAAATTGCTGAGTTAGCTGGAGCTTATCTCCCTTCTCAAATCGGTATTGTGTTAATGAATCACGGCTGTCCCCATAAAGCTAAGGGCTTTACTTCTGGGATTGCCGAAAGCGAAGCAATGTACGATTTAGTTCGGGATAAGTTGATTAACCGCTATCCGTTAATCTCCGTGGGTTGGCTGAATCATGACACCCCCTTAATTGATTGGACGCAGCCAAATGCCGAGCAAGCTGCAAATAACCTGATTCAATTGGGTGCAAAAGTGGTAATTTTTATGCCAATTGGCTTTGCCACAGAAAACCACGAAACTCTATTGGATGTACACCATATCATCCATGCTTTAGAGAAACAGCATCCTGGCACAAACTACGTGCAAATGGCTTGCGTCAATGACCATCCCGAATTCTTGGCAATGGCGGCGCAATGGGCTGATACTCATATAGCAGAGTTATTATCAGAACAAAGTGTGGCAGTTAATCCTCAACTCGCAGGGGATCACCACCATCATCATCACCACCACCATCATTAAGTTTTGAGTTTACGAGGGTGGGCAAAGCCAGACCCACCCTACAATTAATTCACACCCCGCAGTTTGCGAGTGTTATCAACTAAACTCTGAGCAAATTGATCGAATCTTTGAGAGAGCTTCTCATCTACGAGTTTGCCTTCAGGATTGAAAGCACCCCAAGCTTGTCCGATCGCAATTTGTTCGGGAATCACCCAACCGTGAACCCAACGGATAATTAGCCGTAGGTCATTTAGAGCGTTGCTATTAGACTGACCACCCAAGACACTAATCAATCCCGTTACTTTATCAGACAGTTGGTCAAAACTCATCAAATCTAAGGCATTTTTCAGGACACCACTAACGCCACCATGATACTCAGGTGTCGCTAAAATTAAACCATCAGCCTGACTAACTGTATTTTGCAACCGCTGAACATCTGGATACTCTGGATACTCTTTTGCGCCAGTACAAAATGGTAGCTGCAACTGCCGTAAATCAAGAATTTCTACCTCTGCGCCTACAGCTTCAACCCTTTGCGCTGCGACTTCTAAAGCAAGCTGGGTATAAGAGTTGGGTCTTAAACTACCACCAATGCCAATAATTTTCACCATAATTAACCCACAAACTATTAACTAGCTACTATCGTCAGATTTCTTAAAAAGCGGAATCGTTATGACTATGTTTATCTTAGCGATTTGTGCCGAAATGTGTCAAATTGAGATCAAGGGGACTGGGGACTGGGAATTGGGAATTGGGAATTGGGAATTGAGGATTGGTTATTCTTAGTGTCTCCCTTGTCTCCCTTGTCCCCCTCATCTCCCCCTGCTCCTCATTCCCCAGTCCCCAGTCCCTTGTGTCCAAGTTAGACTAGATAAGAAAAGTGTAATTTCCAGTTATTACAATTTTTGATAGAAGAATAGGCATAAAACTAGCGCTTAACTTGTGCCAGCAGACAAAGGGTAATTATTATGACAAATTCGGGAAAAAAAGCATTGATAAAAAGGCAGTCCTCAAAGCGCGTTGCTTGGGTTGGTGCAATTGCTGCTAGTTTGGTTATGTTGCCAGGAATTTTCGGAAGTACTCCTGTCATGGCACAAAAGGCAGAAACCACCTCGCTAAATTATGGCGACTTGATCAAGAAAGTGAAGGCGGGAGAAGTTGAGAAAATAGAGTTAGACGAAACCGAACAGCTAGCAAAGGTTTATCTAAAGGGGCAAAAAGATAATACACCACCCCAACAGGTGAGACTTTTGGCGCAAAACACTGAGTTAATCAACATTCTCAAAGACAAGAATGTTGATTTTGGGGAAGTTTCCTCTGCGAACAGTCGAGCTGCTGTTGGGCTGTTGATCAACTTAATGTGGATTTTGCCACTGGTGGCTTTAATGCTATTGTTTCTTCGACGCTCTACTAATGCTTCTAGCCAAGCGATGAATTTCGGTAAATCCAAAGCTCGCTTCCAAATGGAGGCAAAAACTGGAGTGAAATTTGAAGATGTCGCCGGGGTTGAAGAAGCGAAAGAAGAACTTGAAGAAGTGGTGACTTTCCTGAAACAGCCAGAAAGATTTACTGCTGTAGGCGCACGGATTCCCAAAGGAGTGCTGTTAATTGGCCCTCCTGGTACTGGTAAAACTTTACTAGCAAAAGCGATCGCAGGTGAAGCCGGTGTACCATTCTTCAGTATTTCCGGTTCAGAATTCGTGGAAATGTTTGTTGGCGTGGGTGCATCTCGCGTGCGCGACCTTTTCAAGAAAGCCAAAGATAATGCCCCTTGTCTAATATTTATCGATGAAATTGACGCAGTAGGCAGACAACGGGGTGCTGGGATCGGTGGTGGTAACGACGAGCGCGAACAAACCCTCAACCAACTGCTCACCGAAATGGATGGTTTTGAAGGTAACACAGGTATTATTATTATTGCTGCCACAAACCGCCCAGATGTTTTAGATACAGCATTACTCAGACCGGGACGCTTTGACAGACAAGTGATGGTCGATCCACCCGATCTCAAAGGGCGACTAGAAATTTTGCAAGTCCACGCGCGGAATAAGAAAATCGATCCTAGCGTATCATTAGAAGCGATCGCTCGCCGCACTCCTGGTTTTACTGGCGCAGATTTAGCTAACTTACTCAACGAAGCCGCCATTCTCACCGCTAGAAGACGTAAAGAAGCCGTCACTCTTTTAGAAATTGATGCTGCTGTAGACCGAGTTGTTGCAGGTATGGAAGGTACCGCCTTAGTAGACAGCAAGAGCAAGCGCTTGATTGCCTATCATGAAGTTGGACACGCTTTAGTAGGCACATTGCTCAAAGACCACGATCCTGTGCAGAAAGTTACATTGATTCCACGGGGACAAGCACTGGGATTAACTTGGTTTACTCCTAACGAAGAACAGGGGTTAATTTCCCGTTCCCAACTCAAATCCCGGATTACTGCTACTTTGGGTGGTCGCGCCGCCGAGGAAATCGTTTTTGGGAAGCCAGAAGTGACCACAGGTGCAAGTAATGACTTGCAACACGTGACAGGAATGGCGCGGCAGATGGTGACACGCTTCGGGATGTCAGAATTAGGCCCATTGTCCTTGGAAAATCAGAGTGGAGAAGTATTTCTAGGACGTGACTGGATGAATAAATCAGACTATTCTGAAGAAATTGCTGCCAAAATTGATTCACAAGTGCGCGAAATTGTTAGCAATTCCTACATTAAAGCCAAAGAACTGTTGGAAGAAAACCGTGTAGTTTTGGAACGTTTAGTAGATTTGCTAGCAGAACAAGAAACAATTGAAGGTGATGTATTCCGCAAAATTGTTACCGATCATGTTCAGGTAGCCGATGAACAATTGGCTGTACCTCATTAAAAATATGAGTGAGAAATAATGTAGAGATGTAGCAGTGCTACGTCTCTACGAGGGTTCTGGATAATGCATCTTTAATTTCACTCTTCTGTCTATTAAGGAATAGGCAAAAGCTAATAGTCTATTAACTTTAGACTACTGAAAATCCAAAGGTTAAGATTCCCAACTTCTGAAAAAAGTTGGGAATTTTGTTGTAAAAAAATTACAATACTACCTCAGCCTTCACAGAAAGTAGCACAGATAAAGTCTTGTGACTGTAAAAGCTTAGGCTATTGTATTATATATACCCAAACAATGTACTACAAGTAAACATAAACACTATGAAATATAGATTCTGGGCAAGTTATCTGCTTGCTGCTTTAGCATTTGTACCCTTTGAGCCTGTAAGTATTACTCAGGTTTTGGCAACATCAGTTTACCAACTGGCACAAGCAAAATCTGCTTACACTCAATATATGCTGAATGGCTACAATGAAACCAAACGAAGAAATTATAGAAAAGCTTTATTGAATTTTCAGCAAGCAGAGCGGCTACGTCCTGGAGATAGGTATGCTACTGCTGCAATTAGAAATGTTACAGGTTATATTCAACGCGGTAGCAGTAGAAATCGTATCGCCTTTGTCCCAGGTAGACCTGGTAGGGTAAGGTCAGCAGGAACACGGGGAAGTTGCTTTCAAAGTGGACAATATCTTATTCCCTTGACACCAACAGATAAGGAAGCTCAACGAACCACAGCAGAACGTCCGACATTCTTTTTCTACCTTCCTCAAACCTCGACAACAGTGCAAGCACTAGAATTTGTTTTGCGGGATGGTGATAGCATTGACCCGTTATATAAAGGAACTTTCAAACCTGTTGGGCAGAATGGTATTGTTAGTGTAAACGTACCTGTCAATCAACCATCTCTACAAATCGGCAAAGAATATAATTGGACTTTTTCGATGATTTGTGATATGAATAACCGCGATAAAGATTCGTATGTAGAAGGTACGATTGTGCGATCGCAAGATGAAAACCTATCTCTTCAGTTAAACCAACCAAACACAGACTTAGATCGGGCAGTTTTATTTGCCACAGCCGGATTTTGGGAAGATTCTTTAAGAACTTTAGCTAATTTACGCCGCCAGCGTCCTAACGATCCTGAAGTTCAGAAATATTGGGAAGATTTGTTGAATTCAGTAGACATAAAAGATGTTGTAAACAAGCCTTTATTGCCCTGTTGTACTGCTCAGAAATAAATTAATAATTACTTAAAAACCCGGTTTTCATAAAGAAGCTGGGTTTTTTACCCTTCAATTTAAGATTAAGCGATCGCAAATACCTACCCAAACTTATACAAAGCGGAGTCTCATGCAGCAATACAGTTAAGTTAAGGTCGCTTGACAATTGACAGTATCAATTATTTGACTATAATAGTATTTTTGTACTTATAAGACATATTTGTGTCGTTTTTAGGCAAAGCCCACCTAGATTTATGGCTGAACAACCTCAGAAAAGTGAGTCAGTAGCCTTCCGTCCTTCGGATTTCATGAGGGCACGGAGACCTTATCTTTTCTCTGATACGCAAGTAGTTGGAGAGCCGTTGCTGGATCGCAATGTTTTTGAATATCACTTAGAAACACTGACTAATCGTAAAGAAGACCTGGAGTTTGAGCACTTTTGCCGAAAACTAGCTGAAAAAGAGCTTTGTCCTAATCTTCTGCCGCAAACCGGCCCTACTGGTGGCGGAGACAGCAAAGTAGACTCTGAAACTTATCCTGTATCTGATGCTATTTCAATTCGTTGGTATGAAGGAATTGGACGCGAAGCTGCATCAGAGCGTTGGGCATTTGCAATTAGCACAAAACAACAATGGCGTTCAAAAGTCCGTTCCGATGTACAAGGTATTGCAGAAACAGAGCGTGGTTATACTTTAATTTATTTTATTAGTAGCCGATACATCAAAGATAAAGACCGAGCCAATATTGAAGACGAATTACAAAAAAAGTACAATATTAATATACGAGTACTAGATAGAACTTGGATACTTGATAAGGTTTTTCAAAACAAGCGGGAACATCTCGCTTTAGAAACTCTCAAAATCAATCTCCCCTTGACTCAAGCTATTAAAAAAGGATCTTTGGATACAGCTCGTGAAACTGAATTAAATGAACTAGAGACACAAATACAAGATTCTAGCCGTTATCGAGGTGTTGAGTATCAACTTATTGAGGATTGCCTTGAGGCAGCCATTTTGTCGCGTGAACTTGAATTACCTCGTATAGAGGTTGAGGGACGTTTTACAAGAGCTGAACGTATAGCAGAACAATATGGAACGCATCAGCAAAAGCTTCAGTGTGCTTACGCCAAGGCTTGGACTTCTTTTTGGTGGCACGATGACTTTTACACTTTTAACAGTATATACAACGATGTTGAACGTTTAGCAATTGGAAGTAGTCAAGTTACAGATATAGAGCTATTAGCTAATCTGTGGCAAGTACTGTGGGCAACTGTTCAACGGTCACAACTTAATGCTTCAGATGCAAAATTAAAAGTACGAACTAAGATTTTACGTGCCGAATTACAGCGTCTTCAGGCTGAAAAAGATCGACCAAGCACTGCCTTAAAATCAAGATCCATTGAATTACTAATGGATCTGAGTGAATCCAAGCAGGAATATATTGAGTTAAAAAGGATACTTGAAGAATTCGGCAAAGTATTTGCAGAGGGTGAGGGTTTAGTTAACTTTCCCGTAGCTCCTTTAATAAAGATCCTTATGGAACTTGGAGAATATTTGCCTGATGATCCTGGCTTCGATAAACTTTTTGAATCTGTACTTCTACTCTCTCAGCAACGAGAGAGTAGAGCAACCTCAGGACGTATGCTCTTGAAACGAGGAAGGCAAAAACTTCTTGGCGGAAACCGTTACGAGGCAATTCGTCTTCTTGGTCGAGCACAGCATAACTTAGCTATGCATGAGTGTCATGGCGAGTTAATTGCCGCACTTGCTCTATGTGCAAGTGCTTATGAGTCGGTAGGCTTGCTGTGGGCCGCACGCTCTAATATGCTTCTTGCAGCATCTCAAGCTTTTAATGAGTTTTGGGAAGATGGCACAATCACTATTCAAGCTTTCGCCTGTTTACAACGTCTTGTTTGGCTTGAATTGCAATTGGGAAGGATTCCAATCACCCTTGCTTGGATTGAAAACGCTACAGTCATTGCACAAGTAGTCGGTCTTGATGAGAAAGCGCAAGAGAGATTTCTTAAAGAGAGAGAAACTCAGGATCAAGTTCTTGGAATTCTTCTTCTTAAAACTGCTTTTAAAGATTTGCAGTGCTTAGGGTCTATTTCATCAATCCTCAAAAAACTTAATTTTCATCATTCATTCATAGCATCATTGTACGCACTAGGCTATGAAGATATTCTTCGTTCTGAAGGTTGGATTCCACAAGAGGAAGATGAACCAAGTGTACATCAGTTTTTTAATGCTTGGACAGCACAACCAGTAAGTAATGACCTACCAGAACCACCAGAGTTTTTAGCACAAGATAGAGTAGAACTCCGCTCACAAGTTCTAGGATGTAACGTAGTTGCTGAAGTACTAAATAACAATAAATCTTTATTTATTGCAGAGTCAATTCTGGCTGCATTTGAGGCTTTTCTAGCAACAAGCCTTGATTCAAATTTAGTCCCTCATCAACCAAATATAAGATTCCAAATTCTACCTTTAGATTCTATCGCTGATGTTATTAATTTTCACATTAAAGAGGAAGACACAGAAAAGTTTGAAACTATTATAGAGGTAAAACATTCTGTAAATGAATCTTATATTGCAGAGCTTAATTCTGAAACATTAAATGAAAAACTCGCTGACTTAATTCTTCGAGTAATTTTTAAGATAGCTTATGTAACTAATCCAGAACAGTACTTTGAAGGACTTTTGCGAGATGAACTTGCTTATTCTCGTGCATTTAACTTTACGAATGTAGCTACTGCTATTTGGAATATTTTGGGTAAAAGTCCGAAACTGCAACTTACAGACTGGAATTTAAGTGATAGTGAGAAATATTTTCCACCTCGACGAGCAAGTACATGGAATAGTAAAACTATTCAGAATACCTCTGAGGAACAAGCTACTCCAATATCACCTCAACCAGGGCAGGGTGAACCTCCTCCAGAACTCAAGAGTATTGATCACCTAAAACATCGCGATCGTAAAATTTTATCCTTGATTAACGTCCATCTTTGGGATAAAGCTGGTTGGTGCGGAATAGGTGTTGCATTTATACCAAATTCTCAAAATCTTCCACTTCTAGAGCTTGCACTTTTATTTCGAGATGAAAATGCAAGCAAGAAAATTTTTGCTCAATGGCGAGAAGCTGTAGGAGAGACAGATGTAGAGGAAAAAATTAGGGTGTCGATTATCACTGGAATTGATGCTGATAATCCAGCCGCTTATCGTGTAGTTATTGGGATAAATCCTGACTGCATAACAGCTTCTAATAACTCACAAACTATATTAGGATATCGAATTCGCACTGTTGAACCGAAAGATTCTCGAAATATTGATCAGTTTATAGAGTTTTATAAAAATTTAGGTTTTTATATTCTTACTCCAGGTTACATATCTCAAGATGGTTCCAGTCCAGATTTCTTTTGGGAGTTTGGAATTATGAAACGACAAATATTCATTCGTCCAGCATGGCAAATAGAGGAGCATGATTTTGATTTGTGCGGTATTCAGCCTGATGATAAAGTAATTATTCCTCAAAATATTAAAGATCCTCCAGTCATACGTGCGCTGGCACGTCTCAGGGAACTAAATTATAGACAATCTTCTGAAAGCTAGCACTCCCTAATCTTGCCAACCGAGAGCTAGTTTATGCGTACTTAAAAGAAGGTGAAACGGAGTTTGAGAAACTGCAACAGTCGAATGCTGTTAAATCCTAATTTAACTAGGTTGTTGAGGCTAAAATCATAATAGTTGAGCCAGTTCCAACAGCGATCGCACAATCAGACATCATTTACCTCTAAACTGAGTTCAGCAATCTCCCAAGCTTTTTGGTAAAGTATTCTAGAAAATCCATATCACGAGAATAGGCGATCGCTAATTGCAATTGCCAGTGTATTACTCAAAATCTAGAACGCAGTTGCTATGATCAAACGCCTGCTTGTAGTAGAATCTCCCGGAAAAGTTAAAAAACTCAGTCAAATTCTGGGTTCAGATTGGAAAGTTCTCGCAAGTTGTGGTCATATCCGAGAACTCAGCAATGAAGGGGACGATTCCTTGGGCTTTGTCATGGATGGCAATAATGTCCGATGCAACTACATCCCGCGTGACCAACGAGCGAAAGAAACAATTCAGAAGCTCAAGTCTGCGGTGAGGCAGGTTGATGAAGTTGTCTTAGCAACTGACCCAGACCGGGAAGGTGAGACAATTGCTTGGCATCTCAAAGAAACGCTGGGTTTAAGAGAACCGAAACGAGTAATTTATACTGAGATTACAGTATCGGCGGTACAGAGTGCGATCGCAAATCCCAGAAAGCTAGACCAAAATTTAATCGGTGCTGGACTGTGCCGAGATTGCCTAGATAAGTTGGTGGGTTACAAGGGCAGTCCTTTAGTTTGGGCATTGAATAACGGTGCTAAGAGTGTTGGCAGAGTCCAAAGCGCCACGTTACACCTGATTTGTCAGCGAGAAAACGAAATTCTGACTTTTGTCCCCCAAGATTACTGGAGTGTCTGGGTAGATTATGCGGAAGGATTTCGGGCTTTTTACAAAGGGACGGTCGATTCTGCAAAAGATGCAGCAGAACAAGAAACTGAAACTCATGATGACGCGAAGGTAGGTAATAGTCCAGAAACACCAGAGTCTAAACGCGTTCTTTCTGAAGCAGAGGCGACACGTTTAGTAGAAGAAGCACAGCGACATCCTCATCAGGTGATTCATTTTGAAGGAAAAATCGTTAACCGCCAGCCACCTCCACCATTTACAACTTCCAGCCTTCAGCAAGCAGCCGGTTCAAAGCTGAGGTTTGCTCCCGATAAAACTATGGTTGTTGCCCAAAAGCTTTATGAGGCAGGGCTGATCACATATATGCGAACAGACTCAGTAATGCTGAGTCCAGAATTTTGTGCCAGCGCCCGTAAATGGTTAGAGCAAAACGATCCGCCGAATGTACCGCCGCAAGTCGCCAAGCATCGCAGTAGCAAATCGGCTCAAGAAGCACATGAAGCGATTCGTCCAACCGATGTATTTCGTCCCTCAGTTCAGTTGCGTTTAGAACTTCCTGATGATGAGTTTAATTTGTATGTGATGATTTGGAAACGCTCAATTGCTTCTCAGTGTCGTGCTGCCCAATTGCGTAAAACTTTGGTGATTACTCAGTCTGGTTCTTTACTGTGGTCAGCTAGAGGGCAAGTGATTGAATTTTATGGTTATGCTCGGTACTGGAACAATCTCAGCAAGGATAGTGTTTTACCTTCATTACAGCAGGGACAAGCATTGAAACTGGAGAATGCGGGACATGAGAAGAAGCAGACTCAGCCACCACCGCGTTATAGCGAACCAAAATTAGTACAACTGATGGAACGTAAAGGAATTGGTCGCCCAAGTACTTATGCTCCTACTGTTGCTACTTTAAAAAAACGAAATTATGTTGAGTTGAAAAAAGACCATCTGCAACCGACAGCGTTAGGGTTAGAAGTTGATGCATTTTTGCTCAAAGCACTGCCGGATTTACTAGAGGCAGAATTCACAGCGAAAATGGAAGATGCCCTTGATGCCATTTCTGAAGGAAAAAACTCTTGGCAGCATTATTTAACTAATTGGAATCAGAATTACTTTATACCAGCGCTCTCCAAAGCTAAAACTATAGTTCCAAGTTCCTCAATAGGTAAAGCTAATGTAATAACTGAGCGCAAATATGAAACTTCCAAAACGCGATGCCCTGAATGCAAAAATTTTCTCGCCAAAATTCCGAGTACTAAGGTCAAAAAGAAATATTTCCTCAAATGCACAAAAGGCTGTGAAAATGTCGTGCTATTTTGGAGCGATTTTAACAAAACTTGGCAGCCACCACAAGCTAAAACAGTCCAAGTTGAAAATCAACAAAAGCCTCCTGTGAAGACGACAGCATATCCCTGCCCGGTATGTAAGAAACCTTTAGAGGAGTACAGTTATATCAAAGAGGGGCAAAGTAAGACAATGTTGCGATGTTCTAACCCACAATCCCGTAAGGATACCAAACATAAAGATGTGGCTTATTTCAGTACGCAAAAAGGGTGGTGGAGTCCTAAATTTGGGGAGTTAGGAATTAAAAGTTAGGAGTTTTGAATTAATAACTCATCACTCCTAACTCCTAACTCCTAACTTTATTTACCTTAGCTGCAAGTTCTGCGGGGTTCATCTGCTCGTAATGTTCAAAAGGTTGATGAATCCAGGGGTTATCAGGTAGATAATCAACATAATAATTGGGTGCTATAACTGAACAAGCTTTATACCAAAGAACGGCGGTGCGAATTTCCTCAATGGGGAAATCAGTATTTTGCTTGAGCCAAGGTATAGTTTGCTGGAGTGTTACCCCAGAGTCTACTAAGTCATCCACTAGGAGAATGCGCGAACCTAACTTTTCCGCAGTCATTGTCAAGTGACGGGAGAAAATTAAATTACTTCTTTCTTGCTTACCAGTGCCACTGTAATAAGATGAGGTTGCTAAAATTGCTAGCGGCTGCTGGTATATACGGGAAAGAATATCTCCGACTCTTAGTCCTCCTCTGGCAAGACAGATAATCTGGTTAAATTCCCAACCTGATTGATAAATCTGAATAGCCAGTTGTTCAATTTTTTGGTGATAATCTGACCAAGAAACATAAAGGTCTGGCATAAGTCTAACGGGAGTGGTAGATGGCTAGTATTGAAGGCGATTGCAGATTTTTTATTTTAGTATGAGTGCAAAGTTTTATGAATGATTCTGCTGCTGATGGTGATGTTCAACGAAATCCTCTCAGTGAAAAACTTGACCTGAAAACAAAGCTGGCTTACGGTGCAGGGGATTTAGGCCCAGCAATTACTGCAAATATCTCCGTCTTTTTTCTGCTGGTTTTCTTTACCAACGTCGCTGGTATCCCTGCGGGTTTAGCTGGGAGTATTTTGATGATTGGCAAAATCTGGGATGGGGTAAACGATCCGGTTGTCGGGTTTCTGACTGATAAAACGAAATCTCGTCGTTGGGGTCGTCGTCTTCCTTGGATGTTTTATGGGGCTATTCCCTTTGGAGTTTTCTTCTTCTTGCAGTGGATTGTACCGCGATTTAGTGCAAATCAGAGTGATAATATTTGGCCGCTGTTTTGGTATTACGTAGCGATTGGGGTGATATCTCAGGCGTTTTACACGGTTGTGAATTTGCCTTATACGGCAATGACTCCAGAATTAACTCAAGATTACGACGAACGTACCAGCCTTAACAGCTATCGGTTTACATTTTCCATTGGTGGCAGCATTTTATCGTTGATTTTAACGCAAATTGTTTTTTCTCAAATTAGCGATCGCCAACAACAATATCTCGTTTTAGCAGCCATTTGTACGGTAATTTCGATTTTAGGATTATATTGGTGCGTTTTTGGAGTCCGCGATCGCATCTTAGCTTTTGAGGCTAAACGCATCCAAACCGAGGAACCTGCATCTCTCCCCTTCTTTGAACAGCTAAAAATTGTTTTTAGTAACCGACCTTTTTTATTTGTTATTGGTATATATCTTTGTTCTTGGCTAGGCGTACAGGTAACAGCCAGCATTATTCCCTATTTTGTAGTCAATTGTATGGGACTCAAAGAATCAGATGTGCCCACAGTGATGATTGCAGTCCAAGGAACTGCTCTGTTAATGCTATTTGTCTGGGGAGCGTTGAGTAAAAAAATCGGCAAAAAAGTTGTTTATTTTCTGGGAATGAGTTTGTGGATTATAGCAGCAGCCGGACTATTTTTCTTACAGCCTGGTCAAATAGTTTTGATGTATGTGATGGCTGTGATGGCAGGTATTGGTGTCTCCACAGCTTATCTAATTCCTTGGTCAATGATTCCAGATGTGATTGAATTAGATGAACTGCAAACCGGACAACGCAGAGAAGGCATTTTTTATGGCTTCATGGTTTTGCTGCAAAAATTTGGTTTAGCTTTGGGACTATTTTTGGTGGGAAATGCTTTGCAAGTATCTGGTTTCAAAGAATCTGTAGCTGGAAGTCCACTACCCATCCAACCGGAATCAGCACTGTTTGCTATTCGCGTTGCCGTTGGCCCCATACCAACAGTTTGTCTGATTTTTGGCTTAGTTTTAACGTATTTTTACCCAATTACCCGCGAGATGCACGCCCAAATTATGCTGAAACTCAAAGAACGGCAAGAGAAGAAAGGGAGTTAAAGAGCGGGGAGCAGGGGGCGGGGGGCAGGGGAAGAATTTTTAACTTTTAACTTTTGACTAATGACTAATGACCTTTTCCCCAAACCCAACTCTGAGTTAAAAATGCACAAAACGAGTGATATGAGGCATAATTGTTTCTTGAAGATTTACGCCGCTGAGGTTAGCTCCCCGAATGTCGGCTCCTCTAAGGTTAGTTCCTCTAAGATTCGCTCCTGCCAAATTCGCATCTCTAAGGTTAGTCCAACTCAAATCAGCTTGACTCAAATCAGCTTGACTTAGGTTAGCCCGCAACAAGTATGCACCACTTAGGTGAGCCTTGGTCAGATTAGCTTTGTATAGGTCAGCTTTGTATAGATAAGCTCCTAAAACCTCTGCTTCGTACAAACTCGCCTCGCTAAGGTCAGCCGCAATCAAGTTAGCTTCAATGAGGTTGGCAAAAGAGAGGTTAGCCCGCATCAACTTTGCTGCACCTAAATCGGCATCTCTCAAGTTAGCGCTTTTTAAGTCAGTGCCAATTAGATTAGCAGATGCGATCGCAGCACCTCTAAGATCCACCCCACTTAAGTCAGCTCCAATCAAATTGGCATAACTCAAATCTGCTTGCGTAAGTATAGCACCACTCAAGTTAGCAACACTGAAGTTAGCCGCACTCAGGTTAGCTTCATTCAGGAGGGCTTTATAAAGGTTGGCACTACTGAGGTCAGCACCACTGAGATTTGCCCGCACAAGTAAAGCATTACCCAAATCAACTCTTCTCAAGTTTACCCCTTGGAGGTTTGCACCTCTAAGGTTATCGCCTTGCAAATTCGCGGCGCTCAGGTCTGGTTCTATCTGGGGATTTTTCTTTCTCCATTCAATCCATTTAACTGCACCTGCTTTGAGTAAAGTTAGATGCTCTCGATTTGCCATTTTCTCTCCTTTACTCCTGACGCCCACCCAGAGAATTTACCCGACCAGCGACACTTTCAATAGCCGTTAATGCTCCCGCTGCTCCTGCTAGGATATCCTGTTCTTGTCCACCTAAGTAAAGCCGTCCAAAACTACCTACAGCTTGAACTTCTAAAATGTTAATCCTCGCTGCTTTTTCCGCTTCATTGGCAGCTAGTGCGGCATAAGCAGCAGGCTCCACTTCTAATACATACAGCGTTTGACCTGCTAGTAGTAGCTGTCCTCGGCGCGTGCGATTAATCAGTTGGGTTTGATAAGCATCGATGTTGCGGATAATCTGACTAGAAATAACCCGCGGTTTCAGACATT
Organism: Nostoc sp. ChiSLP03a; assembly: GCF_034531215.2. NCBI lineage: Bacteria > Bacillati > Cyanobacteriota > Cyanophyceae > Nostocales > Nostocaceae > Nostoc > Nostoc sp. ChiSLP03a. The sequence goes on along the minus strand of NZ_JAVRBQ020000003.1, from coordinate 8,254 downwards.
CCTCTCTTCGGACTCCCAGTGCCGCCAAAATAGCTTGACCAGCAGCTCTGGTTTCGCCTTGGGAGCTAGAATGAACTTCTAGTAGTCCGTATAGTCGTTCAACTACCTGTACTCCCGGACGGACAGAGGCAGATTTTAGGGCGATATCCGTAATTTTATTAATTTCGATACCAGGAGATATTTCAATCCACAGTGATGTATCTCCTGGTAATGGTAAGAAGCCTTGGGCTACTGTTCCCATATATGCTGCATGTTGAGGTTGCAGGCTGTCGAGAAATACGAAACTGCGTAATTCTATGCCCAAGATTTTGCTCTCCAGTGGTGAGGGTAAAAGTTATCTATATGCGAGATATAAGTGCCTAACTTGACAATATAGGGTATAAAAAAGCGCAAAATCCGTTAAACGGATCTACACCCGTGTGTCAAATGGCAATTATAGAAGCTAATGCTTATTTAGAAGACCATTGTCGTCTTGGGATAAAATCTACTTTGAGCGGACGACATAATTTTTATTTAACACGGCTGCTTTGTAAACATCTTGACTCTTTTACATTACCCCAGTTTTACCCCAAATATTTCCCCAACATCTCCCAACCGGAACTGCAAGGATTAGATCCCAATAAATAGACATCTTGCAAAAGTAACAAATGCCAAGATGTTGGGGAAAGGAAAAAGGTTAAAGGGTAAGGGAAAACTCCATACCTTTACCCGCAACCCCATTTTCCACAAGTATTTTCACAAACGCCCGTAAGTTCCTTTCTTTATCCTCCCAATCAGGTAAATAAGCAGATACAAAGCGCTTAGACATTAGACACCTTGCCGTGGTTTAATATTTTGGCGCGATCGCCAATATTCGGCAAAAGGGGCGATCGCGATTTTTCTGGTATATCTATCAAGTACTGGGCAAGTCTCCTTCTGGTAAGACATTATCGATGCTGAGTACCCACGGTATGCCTTTGTCAATTGGAGAACTGACGGTAATTTTAGCTCTGTTAGCAAACTGTTTTAAGCGATCGGCAAATTGGGGAACAGTTTTCATGATATTGCGATAACTTTCCATGTTATTACAAATCAGGATCAACGTCAAAACACCACTATTGATTTGGAAATACCAATGACAACTTGATAACAAAATCCGTGTCATGCGATCGCACGCTAAGAAAAAGCTTTTTTTCGTTGCTTCTTCAAGCTGTCGAAATAGTATTTCACTCAGTTTGATTGTTTGAGGTGAAGGCAAATCATCTGGATGTAGGCATGGTTGATTCATAAGGTTTTGGCAAGCTTCAAAAGTAACAAAGCTGCGGCGAAGATTGGGAATTTTGATTTTTTGCAGATTGAATATTGCAGAAAAATCAGGTTTACTAGGTTATTGTTCTTGAGTGACAATCCACAGCAAGTCTAACCACAACTGCGGATAAGCTTGCTTGAGATTTGAAAGGCGATCGCGCATCAAGTTATTGGCATTCAAGCAAACAACTTCAACTAGCCCTAAGTATTCTGCTACTTCTTTGAGTAGTTTTTTTTGTTCTACGACAGCACCAATTAGTCTATCAGGGCAATAAATACCAATGTATTTTGTCTGACCGATGCAGGTTTTTATATTCACTCTTGTTAAATGAGGATGAGGATTGATTATCTTCACATAACATTGGCTTAACAGTTTCCATACCCGTGGGTGAGTGTGTTCAATAATTACGTTAAATTGCTGGGCTAAGTCTTCTTCGGTAATCATTACTCTCTCCATTGCATTGTTGCCATCTGTTGCATACTTTGGTAAATACCTAATTGATTGTGCAAAAACTTAAAACAGCAATTATTTGCTGATGCTATGTGCATATTCACTTTAGTCAAATAGGTAATTTTTCGTCAGGGCAAAATTTACCCCAAAAAGCGAAATTGGTTGATATGTTTTCTACTGTTTGTGTTACTCGTCTATCAAGCATCAAAGCTGAAACTAATCCCTAAAACTGTATTGAATATTACTGTACACCAATTTAATTGGTAAAAATTTACTGCAAAATAAATGCTCTGTTTATTGGAGTTTGGGGCTTTTAAGCCAAAAAAGCAGGTAAAAAACAATCACCCGCAAAAATAATTTGCGCTTCGCAAGCAAATTGGCAATTTCTGTGATAGTCTTTTTATATGGGGAATCAAGACTTTCGATTGCACAAAAAGTCTTCCAAGAAAAATGATATAAACTCAAAGACCAGACTTTCGCCTTGGCAGATGCAATGTTTAAATCCGCTACGGCTTTTTGAAACTAAGAGACAAAGCCAATGAAGCAGGATAGTGACCTCCGTAATAACTTGAAGTCAATTAGAACTCGCTTAGGCATGAGCCAACAAGATTTGGCTAACATCGCTAATGTGACTCGTCAGACTATTAGTGGTGTAGAGTCGGGACAATATGCTCCCTCAGTAGCTATAACACTTCGCTTGGCCAAAGCGCTTGGCTGTCAAGTAGAGGATCTATTCTGGTTAGAGCGGGATTTACCTGAAATTGAAGCTGTCCTTGCCAAACCTGTTCCTAACGGTCAGCAACTACGAGTTAGCATGGCTCGTGTCGGAGGACAATGGATAGCTTATCCCTTGATTGGTAAGGATGCTTTTCGCCAAGATATGATTCCGGCTGATGGAGAAGGCACTAGTCAAACAGGTACAAATAAGGTTCGAGTCCGTCTTTTAGACGATAATCTCGACACACTTCACAACACCGTTGTGATTGCTGGTTGTGCCCCTGTGATTTCACTATGGGCAAGAGCCACCGAACGCTGGCATCCCCAACTGCGAGTTCAATATAACTTTGCCAATAGCATGGCTGCATTGCACAGTCTATGCAGAGGTGAAGCCCACATCGCTGGGATGCATCTGTACGATCCTGAAACTGGTGAGTATAATACTCCCTTTGTTCGAGATGTTCTAGCTGGTAGGGAAGCAGTTCTGATTACCCTTGGTGTCTGGGAAGAGGGACTTTTGTTAAAGTCAGAGAACCCAATGGGAATTAGAACAGTTAGTGACTTAGTTGCAGGGGCGACTATTGTCAACCGCGAAATAGGTTCTGGGAGTCGGATGCTTTTGGAACAAACACTCCAAAAAGAGCAGATACCGTTCGATGCTGTTCAAGGCTTTGACAATGTACTCAAAACTCACCAAGATGTCGCCCAAGCTGTAGTCAGAGGAGTTGCCGATGCTGGTATGAGTACGGCATCTGTAGCTACCGCCTTTGGACTGGGATTTATTCCTTTACATCAGTCACGATATGATTTGGTGATTCTCAAGGAATATTTAGAAGAAGCACCTGTACAACAGTTGCTCAGTACGTTGGGACATCGCATGGTTCACTCCCAATTTGAAATTCTCGGCGGTTACGATATCAGCAAAATCGGGGAAATTGTAGCGACTGTTTAGAGTGGATTGCAATGGTTGGTTGTGTGGTTAAAGGAAAACTTGGCGTAAATTGAAATCCTGCTGCAATCACTCTTTAGGTATGAGCAACCTTCAGGAGATTACAATAACTGATAATGCTGAATTTGTAATTCGGGTTGAATTTGAGTTTCCAACTTAGAATCTGTAGCTTTCTTTTTCCAATTGGTATTACTACCGTCAGAGAAATCATTTGAGTGAGCGGATGGTAATACTTGCAATATTCCTTGAGTGATGTCTTATCGCTCTAACCATTAGTCAGAAAAAACAATGACTAATGGCCGATGAAAACTGACTAAAACTTGAATATGTTCTTTCTTTGGACTCTTTTTGGTGTAGAACGAGCACCTCCAACAACGTTCTACATAAGGTCGTTGCTGTAATTTTACAGCGCGAGTACCTCCGGCACAATGTGTCAACGCCTCATCAACTGACAGACCCACCAAACAAACAATTGCAGGATAAATTATCATGTCCGACGAAAAAATTAGACAGATTGCTTTTTACGGTAAAGGTGGTATTGGTAAATCTACCACCTCCCAAAATACCCTAGCTGCGATGGCAGAAGTGGGTAAACGCATCTTGATTGTCGGATGTGACCCGAAAGCTGACTCCACTCGTTTGATTTTGCACTGTAAAGCTCAAACCACCGTCCTGCATTTAGCTGCTGAACGGGGCGCTGTGGAAGATATCGAACTCGAAGAAGTGGTAATCACTGGTTTCCGCGATATCAGATGCGTAGAATCAGGTGGGCCAGAACCTGGTGTAGGTTGCGCCGGTCGGGGTATCATCACCGCTATTAACTTCCTTGAAGAAAACGGCGCTTATTCAGATGTAGATTTCGTATCTTACGACGTATTGGGCGACGTTGTATGCGGTGGTTTTGCGATGCCAATTCGTGAAGGTAAAGCCCAAGAAATTTACATCGTTACCTCTGGTGAAATGATGGCAATGTTTGCAGCTAACAACATTGCTCGTGGCGTTCTCAAATATGCTCACACTGGTGGGGTACGTTTGGGTGGACTAATTTGTAATAGCCGGAAAACCGACCGGGAAGACGAACTGATTAGCACCCTTGCAGCCAGATTAAGTACCCAGATGATTCACTTCGTCCCCCGTGACAATATCGTGCAACACGCCGAATTGCGTCGGATGACTGTAAACGAATACGCACCCGACAGCAACCAAGCTAATGAATACCGCACACTAGCAGACAAGATTATCAACAATACAAATCTCGCTGTTCCCACACCCATCGAAATGGATGAGCTAGAAGATTTGTTGATTGAATTCGGTATTCTTGAAAGTGAGGAAAATGCTGCCAAACTAATTAGCCAAGCAGATGCTGCTAAGAAGCAAGAAGATGCTGAAGGTGAAGCATTAGAAGCATTGAAAAAAGGAAACGTAGAAATAGTTTCTGGTAGCGAGAAGAAGTAAGGTTCTTGTTTAGACTTAAGTGCTAAACACAGAGTAAATATTAGGTGGGCAAAAATAGCCCACCCTCTCACCGAAACAGTTCTGAGTGCTGAGTAACATTAGCGGATAGCTAAGGTTTAGTCCGTGCTGAGTAAAAAGTAAAATTAGACCGACTAAGCATCAAATTAGTTTTGAGTAGCGAATGCCTCGGCTAAGAATGGGAAGATTCATTAATACTACTTATTCATTACTTTTTACTCAGGACTCAGCACTCATCACTCCTGAAAAATCCTTTAAAATGGAGGTAATTGAATAGCCAATCTTAACTTGTGTTGGTTTCAACTTCACCGTGCTAACACTAATTTTTCAAGTCTACACAGCAACATTAATACTTGAATAGTCTAGTTATTGTTTTTGTTTTTTCCTTCTTTAACCTAGTTGGTGTTTATGTTTTAGGGGATGGTAAATTCTCTTTCTCATTCCCTTTTATTCCATACTTTAAATACACGGTTCATAAATTAAAATTCTCTGAAATTTTAAAATTCACTTAACACTTAATAACTTCTACCTATTGTCACCAAACAAATGAATCCCACCCCAGGAAAAATCAACGATTCACTCAGTGACTCCAATTCTGAAGATGCTCCTCAGCAGAAACTGCATAAAAAAAAGTCCTCTACACAATTACCCCAACCTGGAACTACTCAAGGGAGTTGTGCTTTTGATAGTGCAATGATTACCCTAGTACCAATCACCGATGCTGCTCATGTAGTTCACGGGCCAAGTGGCTGTGCTGCCAGTATTTGGGGAAGTTACAGCAGTCTCTCTTCTGGTTCGATGTTGTACAAAATACGCTTTACCAGCGATATCGATGAGAACGATATCATCTTCGGTGGAGCCAAAAAACTGTACAAAGGCATTTTAGAATTAGCAAGACGCTACAAACCTGCGGCAGTATTTGTTTACTCCACTTGCATCACCGCCTTAATTGGAGATGATATCGAAGGAGTTTGCAAAAATGCCACCGAGAAAACAGGAATACTCACTATCCCAGTACATTGTCCTGGATTTATTGGGAACCAAAATTTGGGCAACCGTGTTGCTGGTGAAGCGTTACTAGAACACGTTATTGGAACAGCCGAACCAGAGACTAGTACACCTGATGACATCAACTTAATTGGCGAACATAACATCGCAGGTGCAATATGGAATGTTCTACCGTTATTGGAGAAATTAGGTATTAGAGTTTTGGCAAAAATTACAGGCGATGCTGTCTACAAAGAAGTTTGCTATGCTCATCGTGCCCAACTTAATGTCATACTCTCTTCTAAAGCACTCATCAACGTAGCAAAAGGGATGGAGAAAAAATATGGCATTCCCTATATTGAAGAGTCTATCTATGGTGTAGAGTCAATCAATCAATGTTTAAGGAATATTGCTGCAAAGTTAGGTAATTCTGATTTGCAGGAACGTACAGAAAAGCTAATTGTAGAAGAAACTGCTGCAATAGATGAAAAACTCACTTTGTATATTACCCGATTACAAGGTAAGCGTATTATTCTTTCTATTGGAAGTTTTAAGAGTTGGTTGATTATCTTTGCTGCTAAAAAATTGGGGATGGAAGTTATTGCTATTCTGACTAAGAATAATACTGATGAGGATCAAATTAGAGTCAAAAGTTTGCTGGGTCAAGATGGCATAATTCTAGAACAAAATAATCCTGAAGAAATTTTACAGATAATTAACGGAAATCAAGCTGATATGTTAATTGCTGATAAACGCCATCAAGACACCTCTCTCACTGCTAGGATTCCATTTCTAGATATTAATCAAGAACGCAATCATGCCTATGCGGGCTATATAGGAATTTTAGAAGTAGCACGAGAACTGTATGCCGCTTTTTACAACCCTGTGTGGGAGCAAGTATACCAGCCAGCCCTGTGGTCAGCAGGAAATTCTTCTGAGGAGGAAATTTGATGGCGATTATTAGCGTTACGAGTACATCAGTTGCAGTTAATCCCCTGAAGCAAAGCCAAACTGTGGGTGCAGTTTTAGCTTTTTTGGGATTGAAGGGAATCATGCCTTTATTACACGGTTCTCAAGGTTGTACTGCTTTGACTAAAGCGGTATTAGTACAACATTTCCGTCAGACGATTCCCCTTTCCAGTACAGCGATGACTGAAGTTGCAACCATTTTGGGGGGCGAGGAAAGAGTTGAACAAGCAATCTTGACTTTAGTGCAGAGATCCAAACCAGAAATTATCGGTCTTTGTAGCACTGGACTGGTGGAAACCAGAGGCGATGACATGGTACGTTTTGTCAAGGAGATTCGCCACCGTCACCCAGAACTAGATTATCTACCAATTGTGTTTGTCTCTACACCGGATTTCAAAGGTACATTACAGGATGGCTTTGCTGGTGCAGTTGAGAGTATAGTCAGGGAAATTCCCCAAAAAAGCTCTAAGCAAGATGCTTGTCCTACACAAATCACTATTTTGGCGAGTTCTGCCTTCACACCAGGGGATGTACAAGAAATCAAAGAGATTGTCACTTCTTTTGGACTCGTACCTATTGTTGTACCCGATCTTTCTGGCGTACTAGATAGTCATATAGAAGATTCTTCTAGTGCTATTACAGCTAATGGCACAAATGCAGCACAGTTGCGCTCAATTGGTAGTTCTGTATTTACTTTGGCACTAGGTGATAGTATGCGGGGTGCAGCACAAATTTTGGATCAAAGATTCAATATACCTTATGAAGTATTTGGTGAACTGACGGGACTATTAGCAGTAGATAAATTCTTGCAAGCTTTGGCGGATATCAGTGGTGTCAGCGTACCAGAGAAATACCGCCGTCAACGCCGTCAGTTACAACATGTGATGTTGGAAAATCACTTTTACTTTGGGTGCAAGCGAGTTTCTTTGGCGCTGGAACCCGATTTGCTTTGGTCAACAGTTGCTTTTTTGCGATCGCTTGGAGTTGAGATTCACGCAGCAGTGACAACAACACGCTTTCCTTTGCTCAAAAAACTGCCGATCAATAGCGTTACTATCGGCGATTTGGAAGACTTTGAGCAATTGGCGGTTGGATCTGATTTACTCATTACCAACTCTCATGGAGTAGCGATCGCTCAACGCTTAAAAATTCCTCTCTACCGTCAAGGGATTCCGATTTTTGACCGCTTAGATCATGGTCAGTTCTGCAAAGTTGGCTATCGAGGTACTATGCAACTTTTATTTGATATTGGCAATCTGTTTTTAGAGCAGGAAACAAAGGTTATACCAATTTAATGTGAAGTTACACATATCTAGATCCCCCTAAATCCCCCTTTTTAAGGGGGACTTTGATATGTTTTTCTGGTTCCTCCCTTTATAAGGGGGGCTAGGGGGGATCGAATTCTATGCAGCTTTATAAAA
>NZ_JAVRBQ020000002.1:0-18434 GCF_034531215.2 Nostoc sp. ChiSLP03a | reverse complement strand
TGGCAGTTTATCAAACGTCAGTTCAAGGGCGAGAATTTCTCAAATTTAGAGGAATTGCGCCAACGGATTAAACATGAGTTAGCTCAAATGTCTTCCGAGTTAATCTCCTGTTTGACCTGTTATGATTTTATCCTTGAAGCTTTATTCTATGCATCTTCATAGAGAATTGGTATGAATATAAAACTGTTCTTCAGAAATAGAGAGAATGAAATCACAAAATACATTCAATCCTTTACTACTATCTACATCAAAATCTGTTCCAGAAAACAGTGATATTTGATAATTCAATTGTCGTCTAACTTCCGTCAGAACTGGCATAATTAGTAATTCGGAACGTGCTTTTTCAGTGTTAATAGCAGTTGCTAATTGAATGTATTCTTCTAAGAGCGTTGTTAAGGTAGCGGAAGGTTGAATAGACGACACATCTTTAAATAAATTGCGCTTTTCATCAATTACAACTTGAAATGTTTCTTGAACTTTGGCAAGTGTGAAATCACTATATGCCATCTGCAACATCCTCAATTATTTACAAGTTATACCAATTCTCTAAAATCCAGCAACAAATTCAAACCCTGAAACCCCTACTAAATCTGACGGATATTAATTACGAATTACGAATTACGAATTGGTATTAACTCTAGCGGCTGCGCGGACAATTCGGTTGCTATCTTCAGCAAGTTGCTGGCATAAAACGCTCGGAGTCCCAGAATTATCAGCAACGGCGTAGCGTTCTAGCCAGGATGCAGACTGCGCTCCTTGAGTCAGCACTTCATGGGGAGTTAGCGGGTGGAGGAGTGTCACAAACCGCACAAAGGCATTTTCTGAACTCGCGTATTCTGCAAGTATGCTGACTAAATCATCAGTGCTGGGGTTGTAGAGGCGGTAGAGTCCGCGCAAGGTGGGACTGGTTTGGCGGGTAGTGGGTTGCACAATTAAATCGCGGAGGCTTTCGCGGATGAGTGCGGGAGTGTTGTGATTTTGAGCAACTGCGCGGCGGACTTCGACTTTTTCATCGTTTGCCAGTTGTGTCAGTATTGTTTCAGGTAGGTTAGAATTACTAGCCGCAGCAGTGCGTACACTGGAGTTTTCATCACCTGCGAGAACTTGTAAAACAGTAATTGGTGTATTGGGGTTAGTTGCTACTTTGATTCGCACCTCTACTTGTTCATCCTGCGCCAGTAATTCCAAAACGCTTACAGGTGAATTGATTGCAGCCGCAACAGCTCCACGCACAGATATTTCCGTATCTTCTGCTAAACGCAACCACAGCGCCTCTGTCAAATTGGGATGGCGAACTAAACAAACACGCACTTCTACACAAGGATCTTGGACAAGAATGCTCAGTAGTTGTGGTGTTAAGCTGGGGTTGTACGCAAGCGATCGCACTATACTATCATCAGTTGTAGGCGGAATAAACGAGCGCGGATCTGGTGTTGCACCGATAAATTCTCTTCTTGCTAAAATCTCCAATGCCTCAATAGGTGTGCGAGGATTACCAGCTATTGATTGCAGCACATCATTATGATTCCCCGGAAATGCACTTTTGAGCATATCCACTGTTTGATTTGGCGTATTTCCTGAATTTTGGCTACTCAGAACAATTTCAGCAAGTGCGCGAGGCGGTGTGTTGGGATTGCGAACAACTTCCAAACGAGTTGTAAAATCTGGGTGACTAGCTAGCACTTCCAAAGTTTCAGGAAATGTATTAGCATTATTGGCAACAGCACGAACTGTAGCTACATAAGAATCTCTAGCTAACTGTCTTAAAACGGTGGCTGGTGTATTAGGGTGAGATGCGACTCGATACCGCACTGAACTATCGGTGTGACTTGCTAACTGTGACAAAGTTTCAATAGGCATTTGTGAACCTTTGACAGGATGTTTAATAAAATCAGCAAGATTTTTGCTACTCATGTTTTTAACCGCCTGAGCAAGCACAATCCCTGGTGTATTAGGATTGCGTTGATTTACAAGATTTTCTTCTAAGCCCAAACGAGTGAGAATTGTGACAGGAGTATTGGGGTTAGCAGTCAGTTTCGCTTTTACTTCACGGCTGGTATCGTTGGCTAACCGCGTCAAAATTTCAACAGATGAATCGGGATGTTCTGCAACTTTGGCTCTGACTTGCTCAGATTCATCTTGCGCCAATATTTCTAATACTTAAACAGGTGTAGGTGTTTTGTTATGAGATGATTTATACGCAAGTGACTGTCGAATTTTTACACTAGAATCTCGTGCAAGTTCGAGTAAACAATTGAGGGGTAAATTGGAGTTTTGCGAGACAGCTTGACGCACAGTTTCATCTGGATCTTTTGCCAGTCGTTCCAATATTTGAATCGGAGTTTTATTGCTACGTGCTGCGGTTAGTTTAGCTTTTTGATCTCCCTTTTCCACAACCTGCGCTAAAGCATAAGAACTATTAGTGCGACGAGCCATTAATTGATGAGCGTTTGCAGTTTCTTGCTCCTCCTCTATAGCTAGCAATAACCGATAACGTTCAAGGAGAGGAAATTTGGGATTTTTCAGTACAGTCTCACGTACACTTGAAATATTATTAATTGTTTTCTCCACAGGCTGTCTGGTAAGTTGCACCAAGATATTAGTCGGAGTACCAGGATTTTCAGCTACCCAATTACGGGTTGTGCTATTGCTGTCCTGGGCTAATTCTGCCAGTGCCTCGGTGGGTGCATTGGGGTTTCTAGAAACTGCTTGACGACCTACACCAGGGCGAGTCATTAACTGAGCTATAATTTCCGGTAGAGTATTTGGATTTCTGGCAATTCCTTCTTGAATGTTGTTCCAATTTGTAGAAAGAAGTTGCTCAAAATACTCCATTCGTTCTGCTTCTGGAATTTGTGGATTATAGACAAGTGCTAAAAATAAGTCGCAGTCACTCTCATGAGAAGTAAGCGGTATTGATGGTCTTCTAAGCTGATTAATTAATTCATTCCGTAAAGCAACTGGAGTATTTTGATTGCCAACCAACGCTACAGCTATAGAGCGTTTTCTTGAGTTATTTTTAACGCCACTGTTAATTAATGCCAAAATACTTACAATATTTGTAACTACTTGTTATTGTAGTTTATTTGATAATCTAGAAAGAATTTCTGTCCATTCAGATAAAAATCTATTCATTAATATAGATAATTCGTTTTTTGTATCTTCATAACTTAAAGTTCTTGTCATTACCTCCAAAAAATCAGGACTTTCAAAAAATATCATCCATTGATCAACATTAACAACAATATTATTAGGATATAAAGTTTGATGCTTGAAATCAGACATGAATTTATCAGCAGTGGAATTGAACGAGTTAGCATTAACCGCATACTCAGAAGCTAAGACTCGTCGAATTTCCCGTAAAAGCTTGGTGCGATAAGACTCATTTTGCCCTATCGCCTCTAAAACATACACTGGTGTTTCGGGATTTTTGGCAATTTCGACTTTAATATTGTCCTCCGCATAAAGTATCAACTCTGATAAAATTCGTAGTTTTAGTTGTTCAAGAGTTTGGCAATTTTGGGCAACAGCAAGCTTGACATGAGGATTGGGACACTGGGCCAATTGTTCTAAAATCTTCACCGAAACTTGCGGATGTTCGGCAACATCAGTGAGAAATCTAATCTCATCCTGAACCCATTTTTCAGATATTCCTGGCGTTGATCCGGCTTTTCTTTCTTGTTCTAGTTTCTCTGCTCTTAATGCTTCTAAATCAATATTTACAAACTCAGCTAAAAACTTTGTTGGTGTATTTGGTTGTTTTAGTAAAAAATAACGAAGTTCCTTATTTTTCCAAATTGGCTGGTTTGTTACTAATTCATTGAAAACCCGCTCTAAAATACTAGTTGGTAAATTTTCCCTTCTTTTCAAAAGCTGCTGTTGAGTTGGGAACAGTTGATGCAATATCTCTTCCGTTGCATTTCTATGTTCTGCTACAACTGCTTGTATTGCTTTATCTTGATGTTCTGCTAGCACAGCCAAAACATCTGCCGGTGTTTCTGGATTCTTCGCCACCGCTAACTGAATTTTGTACACCGCATCTCCAGCCAACTGCATCAGCGTCTCTGCTGTCGCTGAGGGATTTTGCGCCACAGCCAACCGAATCCACGGCCAACGACTCTGCCCCAGCATCGCTAATTGTTCGCTATCGGTATTCCAGTCCGATGCAACTGCATACTGTCCTTCTACTAGTTCAATTAATGGTGGTGGACAACTGGGATTAAATTTCACCGCCAACCGCACTGGTAATTCTAAATCACCCGCTAACTGTTCCAACACTGCTGACGGCGTTTCTGGCGACTCTGCTACCTGCAAGCGTGGTTCTAAAGTTGGCTCCTGTGCCAGTCGCTCTAACAGTTGCAACCGATAACGCAATGGCATTTGAGGATTTCGCAACCCTTGAATTAGTCGCTCGGCTGGAACCCATTCGCTGAGAAAGCAAGGAGGGACAGGCCCAATTTTGAGCAGTTCTACCGCCAATCGGTCGTTTTGCCCTAGCTGACGCTGTTGCAGGATTTCATCAACTGCTTGCTGCCAGCCGTCTGTTATTTCTCCTGCCAAATTTACGTGTAAATTTGCTGCTTCTGCTACCTGCTCATCAGGACTATTAACTAGAATTTCTAGGATACTACGCGGTGTCTGGTGAAAACTAGCAACGGCTAATTGCAACGCCACTGACTGTTGCAATAACTCCTCTGGCGCTGACAAAAATCTTTGCAAATCCGATCCGCTAACTGGCTGAAGAGGTTGCATGGCTGTATAACCAAAAGCAGTACATTTATACTATAAAAGAGATGCGTCAAAACTATTGTGAAAGTTCTGTATCGCTATCTTTATAATTCCCAATAGCAAACATAATTAATACAGCAATCCTATTTGATTTGTGAAAATTGCAAGCTACAGGTATCCCAATGCGGTTTAGTTAACCTTATCTTTGAATGGGATTATAGCGGTTCTTCGCTGAGTGAGGTACATCATGTCATTAGGAAACACTATAATCATCAAAATTTGATATAAATTTCCACCGATCGCAATCACAGCAAATATTTTTTGTTATTTACTTAATTTGATTGTGATTGTTGGCGCTGTTACAACCCGGAATTTTAAAACCGTTTACTATACCTGAGTACTTTCATCAAACAAAAGTAGTTTGCTAAAAACATAAACCTCTAATTCGGTAGAGATATTCGTTGTTATCCTAACCAGCTAAATCACTTCATCTCAGTAAAATCTCAACAATTTCCAAATTATTTTATGGACTTGGAAGTGATAAATCAAGAATAACTGACTAAAGAAGTAGCAATTAGCAAACAAGTACGGAGAAAAGCCTAATCTGTTCTTTTTTCTGCGCCACTAGTTAAGAGGTAATCTATGGTGCGAAACTCAAAGCTAGGGTACAGAACGTCCCCTAAGTCTATTCTGCGTCCATCCGTTGCTATAGGTATAACTATATCTTTATTGGTTGGCGGAATAAGTTTTTATATAGTAAAACGCGGGCAAAATTATGCCAATCAAGAGGCACAAGTGCCAGCAACGCAATTGCCACAGTTAAAAACGGTAACAGCTTTAGGGCGACTCGAACCACAGGGAAAGGTAATTAAACTCTCTGCTGCGGTGTCTGCGGAAGGAAGTCGGGTAGAAAAGTTGTTGGTAAAGGAAGGGGATAGGGTAAAAGCAGGACAAGCGATCGCAATTTTGAACAGCCGCGATCGCCTCCAAGCAGCATTCAAAGAGGCGCAAGAACAAGTAAAAGTAGCCCAAGCAAACCTAAACCGCACCCAAGCAGGTGCTAAACGCGGTGAAATTGCCGCCCAAAAAGCTGCGATCGCTCGCCTAGAAGCCGAACGCCAAGGTGATATTAATGCCCAAGCCGCGACAGTTGAGCGATTTCAAGCCGAAGTGCGTAATGCCCAAGCAGAAGACGAACGCTATCAGCAACTATATCAACAAGGCGCAATTTCCGCTTCCCAACGAGATAGCAAGCGTTTAAACTTGGAAACCGCCCAAAAAAGCTTACAAGAAGCCCAAGCACAGTTAAATCGTACCCAATCAACTAGTCAGCAACAAGTTAAACAAGCCACAGCAACACTCGACGAAATCGCCGAAGTGCGGGGAGTGGATGTAGAAGCCACCCAAGCAGAAGTCAATCGTGCCGTAGCAGCCATGAATCTGGCAAAAGTCAATCTCGAACAGGCTGTAGTGCGATCGCCCCAAAATGGACAGGTATTTGAGATCCATACCCATCCTGGAGAATTAGTATCAAATGATGGCATTGCAGATATTGGACAAACCAGCCAGATGTATGTCATCGCCGAAGTCTACGAAAGCGATATCGGCAAAGTGCATTCAGGGCAGCAAGTGCGAATCTTTGGTGATAACCTCCCAATTGAATTGCAGGGAATCGTAGATCGCAAAGGCTTGCAAGTGCGACGGCAGAATGTCATTAACACAGATCCCGTCAGCAATATCGACAACAGAGTAGTAGAAGTCCACATCCGACTAGATGAAACTTCCAGCCAAAAAGCCGCCACCTTAACCAATATGCAAGTTAAGGCAGTAATTGAATTGTGAAAAGGGCATTGGGCATTGGGCATGGGGCATTGGGTATGGGGCAATTGGACATTGGTTATTTCCCTTGTCCCCCTTGTCCTCCTTGTCCTCCTTGTCCCCCTTGTCCTCCTTGTTCCCACTCCCCAGTCCCCAACCCCCAGTACCTAATTATGGGATTGCTCAAACAACTGCGACGGCGAACCCCTCTAGGATGGCTGCAACTGAATCATGAAAAAAGCCGTCTTTTCGTAGCATTATCAGGCATTGCCTTTGCGGATCTTCTGATGTTTATGCAGCTAGGTTTTCAAACTGCGCTGTATGACAGTAACACCAGACTACATCGCAGTTTACAAGCAGACATTGTTTTAACCAGTCCCCAAGCCCGTAACTTGGCAAGCTTGTCTACATTTTCTCGGCGGCGACTTTACCAAGCAATGGATATACCAGGGGTGAAGTCGGCCCAAGCAATGTATTTTAACAACACAATCTGGAAAAATCCCCAAACACACCGTGAAACAGGGGTGTTAGTTATCGGCTTTAACCCAGACAAACCAGCTTTTGATTTACCAGATGTTAACCAGCAATTACAAGCGATCAAAATGCCGGATACCGTCTTGTTTGATCGTAATGCAAGAGGAGATTATCAAAAAGCGATCGCTCAAATTGACCAAGGTAAAACCTTAACTACCGAAATAGAACGGCGCACAATTACCATTAGTGGCTTATTCCAAGTCGGGGCTTCCTTTGGCTTTGATGGCAACCTGATTACCAGCGATCAAAACTTTTTGCGCCTATTTTCTGGGCGACAGTCGAGCAGTGTCAGTCTAGGTTTGATTCTTCTGAAACCAGGCTATGACCCGAAAAAAGTAGCAGCAATGCTCAAAGCCTACCTCAGAGATGATGTCAGAGTATTAACCCACGCGGAATTTATTGAATTTGAGAATAACTTTTGGAGAACAAATTCCCCAATTGGGTTTATTTTCAGTCTAGGTGTATCGATGGGATTTGTGGTAGGCACGATCATCGTCTATCAAGTCCTCTCTAACGATGTTAATGCCCACGTTCGAGAATACGCCACCTTTAAAGCAATGGGATATCGCAATTACTACCTGCTAGGTGTGGTGCTTGAAGAATCGTTGATCTTAGCAGCATTGGGCTTCTTTCCCGGATTAGGAGTGTCCTTAGTGCTTTATCAACTGACTCGCAGTGCTACAAATTTGCCCATGTACATAACCGCGATTCGGACATTACAGGTATTAGTACTGACCATCATTATGTGTACAATTTCCGGTGCGATCGCCACCCGCAAACTCCAAGCCACCGATCCCGCTGATATGTTTTAAATTTGTCATTTGTCATTGGTCATTTGCAAAGGACATAGACGCACCAGCGGTGAAGCAGCGCGGTCTTGGGGGTTTCCCCCATGAGCGACTGCTGAACCCGTTGGCGCAGCCTCTCGTAGAGAAGGGCTTCCCGCAGGGTAGGACAAATGAGCAATGACGATCGTCACGAGTAATCGATCTATTTATGACTAGTCAATCCATCATCTCCATCCAGAATCTCGACCACCACTTTGGTCATGGCTCACTCCGCAAGCAAGTTTTATGTAATATCAACTTAGAGATTAATGCTGGTGAAATTATTATCATGACTGGGCCTTCTGGTTCTGGAAAGACTACCTTACTAACTTTAGTGGGTGGATTACGTTCTGCCCAATCTGGTAGTTTGCAGGTGTTGGGACGAGAACTTTGTGGTGCTAGTGCTGAAGAACTAGTGCAAGCACGACGCCATAACGGTTATATTTTCCAAGGACATAACTTGCATGGTAGTTTAACGGCACTCCAAAACGTCAAAATGGCTTTAGAATTGCACAAACATCTTGGGTTAAAAAAAATGCGAGCTAGGTCAGCCCTAATGTTAGAGCAAGTAGGATTGCGAAATCATTTGCATTACTATCCCGATCGACTGTCTGGGGGACAAAAACAACGAGTAGCGATCGCTCGTGCTTTAGTCAGTCATCCTCAAATAATTCTCGCGGATGAACCCACCGCCGCCCTTGACAGTCAGTCAGGACGAGATGTAGTCAATCTCATGCAAAAACTGGCAAAAGAACAAGGCTGTACCATCTTGATGGTTACTCATGACAACCGTATCCTAGATATTGCCGATCGCATAGTTCAGATGGAAGATGGCAGACTCAAGTCAAAAGTAATACTATCAGCCTAAAGTTAATTCGCGTATTCCATCATTCAGAGTTGATTTATAAAGTAAATCTGAAGTGTGGCGTGGCAGACTCACACTTTTGCCTTAATATCATAGTTTTTTGGCAACTAAAGCGCTATTCTCAGTAAGTTTTAAAATAATATTTCCGAATGGTATGTATATAGTTTAATTTATCTTCACTGACTTACTTACCTAGTTTAAGTAATTTCCCCATACCAATTTCAACCTAAGAATGTGATATTAGTGTCCAGTTGAAAAAGTGTCCAGTTGATTCCGAGATTTCCTTCAAGTATTATTTATGTAATCACAGTTAAATTTTATGCTCATTGCCAATGTCATACACCTTGGTTATTAGAGTCAAGACCAATTTCCTAAAATTACAGATAAAATGATTTGCCCTTGCAATCCATAAATATCTGGATAATTTCCGAAAATTTATGGTTGTCAACAACATCGGCTTCAAACAGGAAACACTAGCGATAATAAGCTAATCTATTTTCCAATACAAGCAAGGGTTTTTGTAGTTCTATGATTATTGAGGATAGCGCTAGTAGTTCAAACAAAAATTTGCTCGGTTTTGATGTCAAAACTTTGACAGCCAATTGCCGTGCAAGAAATGTGTTAAAGGGAATATTTGCTGTTCTCCCGATCGCCTTGGCATTACCTGTAGATGCTTTGCAAGTAAAGGTGATTCCAACTAATCCTAAATTAGGGGATACACTCTCGGTGCAGATTAATCTAGATAATCCAGAGAATGGTACAAAACCAACAGTAGCTAGTGGCAAGAATACATACCCAGCCTTTGAAATTGCGCCCAATCAGTATCGGGCTTTTGTTCCCACAACTCCATTAGAAAAAGCTGGAACTAGAACACTTCGGGTTGCAGGGGATGGTCAAGTGCAAAACTTAGCAGTGAATGTGCTTAATCGCAAATTCCCCGTACAACGTATTACTTTGCCACCTGGTAAAGCTGGAGTGGATGCCACAGAGTATGAACTTAAGCGTGTGGCAGCTTTGAAGGCGCTACAAACATCAGAAAAGTATTGGAATGGAGTATTCCTGAAGCCAAATGCAGGGCGGATGAGTACAAACTATGGTGTACGTCGCTACTATAATGGTACATTTGCAAAAGACTACTATCATCGTGGTCTTGACTACGCTGGTGCTGCCGGTTCACCGGTAATTGCCCCAGCCGCTGGGCGAGTAGCTTTGGTAGGTAGGGTATCCCAAGGGTTTCGGATACACGGTAACGTAGTTGGCATTGACCACGGTCAAGGAGTAACCAGTATTTTCATGCACCTGAGTCGTATTAACGTTAAAGAAGGTGATTTTGTGAAAGCTGGTCAACTAATTGGTGCAGTAGGTTCAACAGGTGCTGCCACGGGGCCGCATTTACACTGGGGTCTATATGTCAACGGACAATCTGTCGATCCAACACCTTGGCGAACTAAGGTTGTTAACTAGATAGAGGCAGAATTGATCCTGTCTTTGCATAATTTGTGTATTTTTTGCTGAGAATTACGCAAAATAAATTGGATTGATACCGTCCCTACCAAGCTTTGCCAACATAAATGATGATAAGCGTTATGAGTATCGAAAAAATTGTAGAACAAGCTCTCCAGGATGGTTATTTGACACCAGCAATGGAAGCAGAAGTCGGTAGAATCTGTGATAACGCCTCAGAACTCTCAATTGAAGAGTATATGGCGTTGGATCGGCTGATGGGTGCGCTATTGACTGGTGAGGTAGTGGCGGTACCTCGCAAACAATTTATTAACGTTATGGAAGAATTGGTGCTGACGGAAGCGATCGCCCGAGTCGCAGAAATTGAAGCCACCAGCGAAAGTTCTCTAGATGTCGGGGATATTGCCGCTTACGCTCTCAATCGGCTACCACCTTTGTATGCTACTACAGAAGAGGGTGCTAACTTCCAGCGCCAAACGGCTCAGGCACAACTGCAAGACTTAATTTCTCAACAAATAAGCGAGGCGATTAACCGTTACCTCGATCGACCCAATTTCTTCCCAGAACGGCAAGCATTGGGTAAAAATACTGGCAATGAGGTTGTACGTCAAGTTAGTGCTTTACTCCAAACATACGCGCCTAACTTTGAGCAAAAATTATAATTTTAAGAGTCATTAGTCATTGGTCATTTGTTTTAGACAAAGGACAAAGGACAAAGGACTAATCACTCTTAACTAATTAATCACGTACTAACACTTTTGTCCCTATACTCACTTGCTCATATAACAATCTGACATCAGAATTTCGCATTCTTAAGCAGCCGTGGGATACAGCCGTTCCTACTAGGTCAACATCCGGCGTGCCATGAAAGCCAATTTCATTCCGTCCATCTGACCAAAAACCAATCCATCTATCTCCCAAGGGACTATCCGTACCAGCCTGAAATACTTTGCCAGTAATCGGGTGACGCCAGATTGGAAAGTGTCGCATGTGGATCACCTGGAAAGAACCTGTGGGCGTTTCCCAACCTTTTTTACCAACAGCAATGGGATAACTGGCGATCACCTCTTCTCCTGCATATACATAAGTGCGGCGATCGCTTAAATCAACCACCACTTGCGTCTTGACATTTGCCAGCCTACTAGATGGTACTTGTTGGGCTGAAGCCTGAGACCACAGACCTTTTGGCCAACTATCTGCAACTGGATTTTGTCTTACTGCTGGCGCTACCAGCTGCGGCTGAGTTGGTAAGTCGCTTGCTTTAGCTACATTATTCTTAATAATTTGGGGTTTAGTTTGAGGCTTAATGGTAGCAGGCTTGAGTTTAGAAGCCCTACGAATAGTTGCTTTCGCTAGATTCTTCTTAATTATTTGCGACTTATTAATAGTAGAAGCCCTACGAGTAGTTGTTTTAGCTAGATTCTTCTTAATTATTTTTGATTTAGTTTTAGGTTTAATAGCAGAGGACTTTGGTGTAAACGTCCTCTGGGCAGTCGAGCCTTGGGTAACTTTATCAGGTGGCACAGATCCACCCAGCGCAATTTCCCCCAAACTCACTTGGGAAAGATTTTTGTAGACTCCCTCTGTCCGGCTTCCTTTAAGATTGGTTCGGGTAGAATCTCCCCGCATCGAAGTAGATGCAGACTTCTCATATTGCCGTTCCGCCGTACTAATGCGCCAATGGACAGCTAAGGATAAAAATGCTGTGCCAAAACAAAGCAGCATTACCATACGCCCTACAGATTCGTTTCTTACCATTGCCATCGCCTATTGTTTATCCCTGACATATCCAGCCGAGCAATTGGATGAGTTCATCATCCTATTATCAAAAATTTATCAATACTTATCATTTCCGCTGTAAATCTGCCAACACCTCTGGGCAAACTAAGACTATATAAATTGTCCCAGTGGCAAAATTCCAAGTGAGCAACCTCATTCCTCAAAAGTTTTGAGGGTCGTAAGCCTCTTTTCGGATTTTTTAGTGGAACTCTTGAAATATAGCAATCAATCATTAATGGTGTAGGTGGGTGAAAAACCATGTTTGAAAAACTATTGCTAGCGGTAACAATTACATTTTCCCTCAATTTCTTTTTTCAAGTTCGCGTACCAGAGCCACATAACTCTAGTACTGCTTTCGGGCCACAATCAGAACAATCAGCAACTATTCTGGTAACGAAATCAAAAAATTAAATCACCATCTTAGCAACCACAGCAACCTAACTTCCAGAAATTATTACCCGAATTTTAAAGGTATCAAGAAGTTAGAATTACAAAATTTTATCTTCATTTTTATAGCTAAATTTAATTATCTCGATCAAGCGTATATACCCAGTTGCTAAAAGTACTAAAATGTGCATGAGATCGCGCATTGGTTCCTCGATCGGTCTTAGGTAACTATGGGAGCAGTATAAGGAAAAGTGGCTCTGCTTATTGCTATAAATGTATCCAAAATTGTCTGCTTCAGTGTTCCAGTCATAAATCCGTCACCTGAGCATGGAACTTCTGTACCATTAGCAGGTCTAATAGATAGGGATGATTTAGAGCCAGTACGATCTATGAGTCAATCGATTACTGTATCCTGGTCAACGGTTGATGCAAAGTATCCAGAAGCATCAGTGCAAGTTGACAAACTCCCTAACCACGATTTAATTTTGCGCTGTCAAGTCGGGCTGCGACCAGATCGTGCTGCTTTTGCGGAACTGTTACGTCGCTATCAAAGTCAAGTCGATCGAGTTCTATACCACTTAGCTCCAGATTGGCCTGACAGAGCCGATTTGGCTCAAGAAGTTTGGATTCGAGTGTATCGGAACATTAACCGATTACAAGAGCCTGCTAAATTTCGGGGCTGGTTAAGCCGCATTGCCACGAACTTGTTTTACGACGAGTTACGTAAACGCAAGCGGGTGATGAGTCCTTTGTCACTGGATGCTCCCCGTTCCTTAGAGGACGGCGAGATGGATTGGGAAATCGCTGGCGATACGCCAGGCCCTGAAGAAGAACTGACAACGAGAGAATTTTACGAGCAATTGCGGGAAGCAATCGCGGATTTACCAGAAGTTTTTCGTACTACCATTGTCCTGAGAGAAATCGAAGGCATGGCTTATGAAGAAATTGCCGAAATCACTGGAGTTTCTCTAGGAACAGTGAAGTCCAGAATCGCCAGAGCTAGATCGAGGCTGCAAGCCCACTTGCAGAATTATCTAGACTCCTAATTTTCTTAATTTACAGTATCTTGCTTCTGCCCAATGGCAGAATTTAAGCATAGATTAAAAATTACTAGAAAGACGTAGATTGTTTCTGCCTTTAGAGGGAAAATTGGCTAATTTTCCCAAAATTCCCGCCCAGTTTACCCGTGTATGAATTGGTAATAATGTTAAGATGACTACTGATTCTCAGTTTTACGACCGTTCTCCTTTGCAACTTCCTCAAGATTTGTCAGATGGAATGGCCAAGCATACCAATGAATCAACGGGTCTTATGGATATGGTGAAGCGCGATCGCTTCGAGTTATTGAGTGCTTACCTCGATGGTGAAGTTACAGCCACCGAACGCAGGCAAGTAGAAGAATGGCTGGCAAATGATGCCTCAGTTCAATGTTTGTATGCCCGACTGTTAAAGCTGCGCCAAGGTTTGCGGACGCTCCCAGTGCCAGCAGCCCAACAGTCGCCAGAAGAAACAGTTCAACAAGTATTGACACGTTTGCGCCGCCGCTCCCGTTTAAACTGGATAGCGGCAGGTGCAGCTGTTGCTGCTTGTGCGATCGGTGCAATATCTGGCTTAGTAAATGGTGGTTCGATGGTGCCGCAACTGGCGCAACAACCACAAAGAGAACCGATACAAACGTCCTCAGCGTCTATAGTTCCCCCTTCCCCGCTGATGGTGGGACTAAATAACCCGGTAATTGAAATTCCGAAAGCAGCAGTAGCCTCTCCAGAAAATTCGATTTATCAGGTTCAGCCGCAACGACACGACCCCAAACAGGACATAAACTAATCGCAAAGTTTACAGTTCAAAACTGTACTCTAGGGTTAAACCACAGCCGCTCCACCAGCCGCTAGGTTGGAGTAAACCTCCTAATTGCTCAACTTGTTCTAGAGTCATTAAATAAACCCAAGCCCAACTATAAGAGAGCGACTGTGGCTCATAAACCTCGATAATTTGTCGATTATAGAGGTTTTCTGGTGTTTGTCTATTGGGCTGGTAATCTTCCAGCACATCTAGCTCATTTAAAATCTTTGGGTTGGAAAAAGAGAGTAAATATCCGTAAACTTGGCTATCTCCTAGCGTCATCGCTGGATAACCCATTGGCAGAGCAAATAATTTGCCTTGTACAATGGCTGTTTTGACATCAATTACTTTGCCAGCACAGTATCTTTTATAGTTAGCTTCACCTGGCTTAAGCGTGCCGTAGACAAAAACCTGTAGTAAATCAGTAAATTTTAGATTTGATTCAACCATTGCCTATTTTAACCATCTAACTTGACAGCAATCAAAATCTATGATCTTGAATACCTCTAGATATCAGTTATAGAGGTATTTTTGTTTACTCAGATTAAAAGTTAACGTGAGTTCGATGAACCTCTCCCTCCCAACCTCCCTCTCCCACAGGGAAAGGGAGGAGCAACGAAAAATTAGGGTTTTGGCTCCCCTCTCCGTGTCGGAGAGGGGTTGGGGGAGAGGTCAAAAAAGGGCTTGTCGAACTCACGTTAAAAGTTAAACAATATGGAGGCTACAAGACTAGTTGGATTGTCACCTTAATCGCATTTGCACAGATAGCACTCGTTCAACTAAGGCAGGGTAGAGGGTTGAAGTCACCAGGTTTCAGTGTTATTCAATTCCTTGAAGGGGTGGTAGATGAGATGAATTCACCCACTGATGAGCAAGCAGCACTGATTAAGCTGAGATGGAAGGCAAAGCTATGAGCTACCCTGACAGATACGACCAAGAAAATTTGCTTAACTTGCACAAAGCTAAGATACACCTTGAAATGGCTATCGGATTGCTAACCCAGTAAATCAGTTTAGAACCAAATACATTTAGTCCCCAGCATCCTAAGCTTAGGGACTTTTTTATGCACTATATACCTAAACTTGTTGCACTTTAGGGATATAAGATAGATAGAAATAGGGGGTAGAAAGAAATAGTAAATTGATTTTGTAAATTAAATTAGAAAATTACTAGACAGATAATTCCCTCAATATAGTGGTTCAAACGTACTAGTAAGCAAATGCTAGAAAATTAGTAGAAATAAAGTGTAACAGGCATGAAACCATTGGAAATACGTGATTCTGTAGATTCCCGATATAACCCAGCAGCAATTGAGGAAAAATGGCAAAAAACATGGGTAGAACTTGGCTTAGATAAGACACCAACAGTTAACAACAAGCCAAAATTCTATGCTCTTTCCATGTTCCCTTATCCATCGGGCAGCCTACACATGGGTCACGTCCGTAATTATACGATTACCGATGTGATTGCCCGCCTTAAACGAATGCAAGGGTATCGGGTAATACACCCAATGGGTTGGGATGCTTTTGGCTTGCCAGCAGAAAATGCCGCCATTGACCGTGGCGTACCGCCAGCAAAATGGACTTATCAGAATATGGCTCAGATGCGGCAACAATTGCAGCGTCTCGGTTTATCTATTGATTGGGAATGCGAACTCGCTACCTGTTCGCCAGATTATTACAAGTGGACACAATGGATTTTCTTGCAGTTTTTGCAAGCGGGTTTAGCTTATCAAAAAGAAGCGGCTGTAAACTGGGACCCCATTGACCAAACTGTACTGGCAAACGAACAAGTTGATAACGAAGGACGTTCTTGGCGCAGTGGTGCAATAGTTGAGCGCAAATTATTACGCCAGTGGTTTTTCAAGATTACCGACTACGCCGAAGAATTACTCAATGACTTGCATCAATTGACAGGTTGGCCGGAACGCGTCAAGTCTATGCAGGCAAACTGGATTGGCAAATCTACAGGCGCTTACTTAGAATTTCCCATTATTGGGATAGATGAAAAAATCGGCGTGTACACCACACGCCCAGATACAGTTTATGGTGTTAGCTACCTAGTATTAGCACCAGAACATCCCTTAACAAAGCGCGTCACTACAAAAGAACAACAAGCAGCGGTAGAAGCTTTTATTAAAGAGGTTTCCAATCAAAGTGAGTTGGAACGTACTGCTGAAGACAAACCTAAGCGGGGTATACCCACAGGTGGTAAGGCAATTAACCCATTTTCAGGGGAAGAAGTGCCGATTTGGATTGCTGACTATGTACTGTATGAGTATGGTACTGGAGCAGTGATGGGTGTACCGGCACACGATGTCCGGGATTTTAAGTTTGCCAAAAATTACGATTTGCCAGTTGATTTTGTCATCGTTTCCCCAGATGATGTTGCAGGTTTTGATTTAACTCCAACATCGGAGACGGATGAAGTCACACAACTAGTGCAAATTGAATATAACCAGGCATACACCGAACCAGGAATTTTAATTAATTCCGGTGCTTTTACTGCTATGTCTTCCACAGAGGCTAAACAAGCAATAATTGAATACGCCGAACAACAAGGTTTTGGTAAAGTACGGGTGCAATATCGCTTGCGGGATTGGTTGATTTCACGGCAGCGTTACTGGGGCGCACCGATACCTGTAATTCACTGTCCAAACTGTGGGATAGTACCAGTTCCCGATCGAGATTTGCCAGTACAGTTGCCGGAGGAGGTGGAATTTACTGGACGTGGTGGTTCACCTTTGACTCAGTTAGAGAGTTGGGTAAATGTACCTTGTCCAACTTGTGGCACTCCAGCAAAGCGGGAAACTGACACGATGGATACTTTTATTGATTCCTCGTGGTATTACTTGCGCTTCCCTGACGCTAAAAATGAACAACAGGTTTTTGATTCCAGTAAAATCAATGACTGGATGCCAGTTGACCAGTATGTGGGTGGGATTGAACACGCAATTTTACATTTGTTGTATTCGCGGTTCTTTACTAAGGTTCTGCGGGACAGAGGGTTACTGAACTTTGATGAACCTTTCCAACGCTTGTTAACTCAAGGTATGGTACAGGGTTTAACTTACCTAAATCCCAACAAAGGCGGCAAAGATAAATGGATTCCTTCTAATTTGGTAAATTCTGCTGACCCCCGTGACCCCCAAACAGGCGAACCACTGCAACGTCTCTACGCCACCATGTCTAAATCAAAGGGCAACGGTGTAGCGCCAGAAGATGTAATTTCCAAATACGGTGTAGATACAGCGCGGATGTTCATCTTGTTCAAAGCGCCGCCAGAAAAAGATTTGGAATGGGATGAAGCCGATGTAGAAGGACAATTCCGCTTTTTAAATCGGGTTTGGCGTTTGGTGACAGATTATATTGCGGCTGGGGTATCCCGTAAAAAACCCCAATCTGATTTAACTAAGGCAGAAAAGGAATTGCGGCGGGCGATTCACACGGCTATTCAAGCGGTGACAGAAGACGTAGAAGATGAATATCAATTCAATACCGCTATTTCCGAATTGATGAAGTTGAGTAACGCCTTAACTGATTCTGATAGCAAAAGTTCACCAATTTACGCAGAAGGTATTCGCACTTTGGTGGTTTTACTAGCACCATTTGCACCACATATTGCTGATGAATTGTGGCATTTATTGGGTGAAAGTGATTCAGTTCATACTCAAACTTGGCCATCATTTGACCCAGCTGCTTTAATAGCTGATGAAATCACTTTAGTGATTCAAGTTATGGGTAAAACTCGCGGCTCGATTCAAGTACCAGCACAAGCAGATAAAGCAGCGTTGGAGAAATATGCTCGTGAATCAGAAATTGCCCAGCGTTACATCGAAGGTAAAGAGATTAAAAAGGTAATTGTGGTGCCTGGAAAGTTGGTGAATTTTGTAGTTAGCTAAGTACAGTTTTGCATAAAATCGTGGCAAATTGAGAGTTGAAATTTAAACGCAGATGCGCTTCTCTACGAGACGCTACGCGTAGCTTGCTTCCACGAAGTGGTACGCCCTACCATAGGGAATTCGCTACGAATTAATGAAATCTTGTACTTAACCCAAGTTGCGGGTTATCAAGCTGTGGGTACTTTGCACTTGAATAGTCGTGCGCTCGTTCAGGACGAAGTGGCGGTTGCACGTCGCGCAACCGCCACCTCAATTAACTCAAAAATACAAATACTGAATTAGATTAAAG
>NZ_JAVRBQ020000001.1:0-47530 GCF_034531215.2 Nostoc sp. ChiSLP03a | reverse complement strand
CAGGATGAATCTGGTATCACCATACCCTTGAAAGCTGATTGACAAACTTGTGCCATTCTGGGTGAGAAGCAAGTTTTGAGCAGTGAAACCACTATTGTCCTGGAATATCAAAGTATCCACTTCGGCTATGACTGCTGCTGTCGGGTTTATTCCCTTACCTACTCCAGTAAAATCGGCGATCGTATAAGTGCCAGTATTAATTGGGTCTGTGCTTATTACGCCAGTCGTGTCTCCGATTAAGCCTTTGTAAACAAATTTATCCTTACCACCGCCGCCTGTGAGGCTATCCTTCCCACCACCGCTTGTAAGGCTATCATCGCCATTACCACCGTTGAGGGTGTTATTACCAGTGGCACCAGAGGCTGTTAGAGTATCATTGCCATCGCCTCCAGAAAGCAGGTTCTTGCCAGATGACCGAGAGCCGAAGTAGGAGTCAAAAGATTGGTAAACATAGCCAGAGATGTCTAGAAAATCATTGCCATCGGCTCCAAAAAGCAGGTTATCGCCTGACGATCCACTAGCGCTCAAGGTATCATCACCAGCACCACCTTTGAGGGTGTTATCGCCTTCTGAGCCAGAGATAGACGCTGAATACTCTCCACTGCTTCCACTTCCAGAGATGGAAAGAGAATCATTGCCGTCGCCTCCATCTAAGAGGTTATCGCCTAATGAACCGCTAGCATTTAAAGTATCATCACCAACACCACCGTTGAGGGTATTATTGCCTAAAGAGCGATCGTCGTAGTCTGGTGCGTAGGAATAGTAGTTGTAGCTGCCAGAGGTGGAGAGAAAATCATTGCCATCGCCACCATTAAACAGATTATTGCTTGGGGGAGAGTCAGCATACAGAGTATCGTCACCAACACCACCGTTGAGGGTATTATTGCCTGCACCACCCCTCAAAATATCATTGCCACTTAAGCCTTCAATAATGTCATCACCTCCTTGACCATTGATGACATCATTTGAATTGTCAAATCCACTAATATTGTTGTCTAGGTCGTTTAGGAAGGTGACTGTGTTTTTTTTAAAGACAGTGCTTTGGGTGGAGTTAGCATCGAAGACATCAAAGCTGTCGGTGGTGGTAGTTTGCCCATAAAACAGAATATTGCCTAAGTCTACAGTGCCCCCAGTGGATTTGCTGAGGTTATCAAGGTTGGATAGGGCAAAGTTTTCCAGGATAAATCCGGTATTACCCAACCCTTGAAAGTTGATTGACAAACTTGTGCCATTCTGGGTGAGGAGCAAGTTTTGAGCAGTGAAGCCACTGTAGTTCTGGAAACTTAGGATATCCACTTCGGCAATGACTGCTGCTGTTGGGTTTGTTCCTTTACCTACTCCACCGAAATCGGGGATCGTATTAATGTAGTTTGAGCCGCCGTAAAGAAATATATCGTTGCCACCGCCACCAGTTAGGGTGTCGTAGTTATCGTAGTAATCGGAAGTGCCCTGTAGGGTGTCGTTACCGCTAGTTCCAATGATAATTGCCATAAGTTTTTCCTACCTGGATCGATTTTTGGAGTAACTTTAGTTGTCAATAATCGAGTTAGTGCTGTTTGATGGCACAAATAATCTGCCAAAAGTTGAAGCTTTCGGCATACTTTATTCAGTCTTTAGATAGAGTCGCAAATTGTTCATTAAAGATTTCCTCTTTAATTCACTGCAAACATTACTTATCCCAGTGTTGAGGACTATCTAAGTCTTAAGCACTGTACAAAATTTAGTTGGTTTGTCAATGCATAAGTCTTACTAGTTTCAAAATAAATAGAGAACACTTGAGACAGCATAAAACAGGAAATCTTTATGCATTCGTTATCAGCGTAGCTTGCTGCCGTAGACCTCGCCCTTGAATTTCTATCTGGAAAATAGGAAACATCAAAATAACCTGACAATAATTAAATATCGAATATTTACTTAGATGTCTATCTTTTCAAAAAATCTTTGCATACTCTTCATATTTGTAATCGCGGGGTTAGGAGAGCAATGCTTACAGCAGCAAACTACGCAAACAATGGTAATCAAAATCTGATAAATTAAGTACACCAAGATGCTAAAAATATATAAAATTTTATGAGGAATGGTATAAAAAAGCTTGCTGTTACTAAACCCAAGCGAGTTGCGAGCGTAATCTTTTCTTTCACTGTCTTACTTTACAGCCAAGTAGCATCAGCCGCCTTAACTTTACCCTTACGCAGCAAGAAGGGAATGGTGGTTTCAGCCCATCCCCTAGCAAGTGAAGCGGGAATTTTGATGTTACACAAAGGGGGTAATGCAGTGGATGCAGCTGTAGCCACAACCTTTGCACTTTCTGTAGTTGAGCCTTTTTCAGCCGGAATCGGCGGCGGCGGATTTTTGCTGATGCACTCTGAGAAAACTGGCGAGATGAAAGCGTTAGATTTCCGCGAACGCGCACCCCTAAAAGCCACAAAAAATATGTATCTAGATGCAGCAGGAAAAGTGCGTCCGAATGCAAGTATTAATGGTTATTTGGCAGTTGCGACACCAGGAACGGTAGCAGGACTTTATGAAGTGCATCGTCGCTATGGTAAGCTTTCTTGGCAAGAGGTAATGAAACCTGCGATCGCACTCGCTAAAGATGGCTTTATTCTTGGCAATGTGCTAACCGAAAGGCTCAACCAGCGCCAAGAAGCAATTCTCAAGAATCCCGCAGCGCGAGAAATTTTCACTCGCAATGGTGAATTTTATCAACCAAGGGAAAAACTTGTGCAGCGCGATTTGGCACGCACTTTAACAGCAATTGCCGAAAATCCCCAAAGTTTTTACACCGGAAGTATTGCTCGGGCGATCGCTTCTGATATGGTAAAAAATGGTGGGTTAATTTCTCTGGAAGACCTGAAAGCCTACAAACCAATCTGGCGCACTCCTGTTTGTGGCAACTTCCGCAAAGCTAAAATTTGCTCAATGCCACCACCATCATCAGGAGGCGTTCACCTATTGCAGATTTTAAATATTATCGGTGACACCGATTTAAAATCTTTAGGATGGCATCATCCAGACGCGATACATTTAATGGTAGAAGCAATGAAGATTGCTTATAGCGATCGCTCAAAATATTTAGGCGATCCTGATTTTGTCAAAGTCCCTGTACAAGAACTGCTCAGTCCAGCTTACGCCAAAAAACGCCGTCAAGAAATTAATATGCAAATGGCTCGACCTTCCACCGAAGTCAAGCCAGGAGATTTAAATTCAAAATGTCTGCGTCTTCCTTCATCCCCTTGTCTTCCGCATGAATCTCTCCAAACCACTCATCTGAATGTTGTGGATGAACAACACAACGCCATAAGTCTGACTTTCACCATTAATCTCAGTTTTGGTGCTGGTGTAGTGACACCGGGAACTGGAATTATTCTCAACAATGAGATGGATGATTTTGCCGCTGCACCAGGAGTACCTAATGCTTTTGGTTTAGTTGGTAATGATGCCAACAGCATTGCACCCCGCAAAACTCCTCTATCCAGTATGACCCCCACAATTGTCACAGAAAATGGTCATTTTCGGATGGCAGCGGGTGCGCCTGGTGGTAGCACCATCATCACCCAGGTTTTGCAAGTAATCCTGAATGTGCTGGAATACAACATGGATGTTGGTGCGGCTATTTCTGTTCCACGCATACATCATCAATGGCTGCCAGATGAGTTGCGCGTTGAATCCTGGGGCTTGGATGCTTTGACTTTGCAAGACTTACGCCGTCGGGGGCACAAAATTAAGGAAACTACTCCTTGGGGTAATGGTAACGCGATCGCTATTACATCTGATGGAATTTTAGAAGGAGCCGCCGATCCTCGCGGCGAAGGTTCCCCCAGAGGTTTGTGAGAAAGACGCCAGGACGCAAAAAATAACTAATGACAAGTGACAAATGATAAATGACTATTGATTTTGGATTGTTGACTCTGCGTAGCTACTGCTGCCAAACTCATTTGCCCGTGCGCTAGGTACTAGTGTCCAACCTGCTTTCAAAAGTTTTTGATAAGTTGCCCAACCTTTAGAGCCACCTGGTATTTGATAATCTGGGACTGCAAAATGTCCAAAAGCTGTGTAAGGACGCCAAGGTTGATTGGGTTCTGTCTGCAAATACAAAATTTTCTCTCCATCGCCACCAGACTTAGATAACCAGCACATTTGTCGATGCATTGCAAACTCCTTTGCTTTTAGCTAATAATGCACAATAGCTGATCTTTGTCAAGCTAATTATCACCCTTGGGGATAATTTTTGCCTAGTACTTTAGACAAAATGTAATTAAGTTCTATCCACTGCGAGATAATTGCTTAATAACTCATAGCCTGGAAGACAGCTGCTAACGGGACATAAAGATAAACAGCCTTGGCTCACCTTGTTTATTGGGTGAGATTTTTCTCATGTTATCCGCGTTTTTTGCGATCGTGTGTAACAATCACTACTATTTTGGCTGAGGCTCGGAATCAGACTATTTGTTTTTCTGTTGAGATATATAAGCGCAGATTCTAGAAGTTAGTTATAAAGTTTCGTTGATTAAACACTCTGAGCAAACAATATAAAATCTATTTTGATGTTGGTTGTATACAATCGTCTGTTTGATCGCGAGAAGCAATTTCGTATTTATCTATAAGCTAAATTTAAATCCCCGACTTTTAAACAAGTCGGGGATTTGGGCAACAAGTTAGTTGATTAGAAAGATGGAACATACAACTTATCGCCGACAATCTCGCGAATTGTCTCTACTAGTTGGCTGTATGCAAAGTTAGATAAAACTGGTTGTGCTGTTTGTAACTGAATTTCTCGCTCTAAATCAATCCATGACTTGCAGCCAGCGTATTTGGCATAATAGGGAATTTCTTGCTCAAGGGGTAGTTTATATGTCCGTAGGAGGAGGATATAAAGGGGCTGACGTGCTTTCCATTTGAGGCGATCGCTAATAAAATGCTCGTTCCAAATATGGAAGGGAAGTAAGTTGTTGACAATAGACTCGTCACTACAGGGCAAAATATCTGTAATTTCAGCCCAACTACCAATGCGAATTGTTTCAGGATGCCAGCCTGATGTTACTGGATAGACATTATTGGCATATTCAGCTTTCAGCATGAAAGCTTGTTGATGTTCATAAGTAGGATAAAGCAGAATTTGCTTGTGAGCAACTTGGAAATGTCCATTTCGTTCGTGGATACCGCCTTTGCGGAGCAACATAATTGTTTTGCCACTTTCCAAGGCATTTATGGCAACTGCCCATTCTTTGAGAGCATGAAAAGTTGTAGTCAATTCCATCGGTATCTACTGTAACTCTGATTGAATTTGAAGCTAAGACTGATAAAGTGTGAACCTGTCCAAGGCAATAAATTAGGAAAGCGATCGGTGTTTGCAATTTTTCTGGCGTCCAGTTAGCAGAAGCAGCAAGTTATAGACGTATTGATAGTTTACAACCACCCTATTCTTTATTCTGGAGACAGGTAGAACAAGATGCATTGCCCTATTGTATCGAAAACAATATTTCTATCCTTGCTTATTCGCCTTTAGCACAGGAGTTATTAACAGGAAGATTTGCTCTCGGTCATAAATTTGACCCAACAGATAACCGTGCTAAAAATAAACTGTTTCAAGGCGAAACTTTGAACTTGCCCAACAACTGCTAGAAAAACTGCGTCCTATAACTCTTCTTAATAATTGTACCCTTATTCAGTTAGCTTTAGCCTGATTAATTGCTCAACCTCAAACAAACGCACAGACGCGTCATAGCGGCTTGTCGCCAAATGTATTAGCCGCCCAAATCAAGCTTTCTACAGCCGAATTGGTAGAAATTGATGCCATTGGCCCTATTGTCACCGACCATTTGGATGACAATCAGATTATGTGCAATTGATGACAATGTAGTTTGCTTTCTATGTTTAATCTATCCAAGATCCCTTTAACTTTCTTCAAAAGAGAGTCGGGGATCAAATTTATGGCTCTAGATTGCAAAATCTAACAAAACGTCAACTTTCGTAAACCAAGGGTTGCAACTCACAAATGTAAGTGATAATTTAGATAGTAGGACACCAAACAAAATAAAACCAAACAAAAGGGTCAAGGACTTAGTGTCCCCTCGTCATCAGCCCAAGCAAATTTCAGCATATCAAATGTGATAAAAGTGGCAAAAAGCCTAATGTAGAGGGCAAAGCCAAATCCTAAAGCGGAAAAACGCAAGAATGCTGAGTTTGTTAGTTTTTTTAGTCCACCCTAGTTATTAACCTTCAGTTAGTTAATCAGTTTAAAATTTGAAACCTGTAAACTCGATAAAACCTGGTCAACCTCGACCAGGTTTTTGGCATTTTATTGTAATATGATTTTCTCAGTGCGGCAGCAATTATGGGTGGGGCTTTGTTGGGTTGAGGAACGAAACCCAGCCTACATCAGTATAATTTTTAGTCTTAGCTGAACTGTATTGAAGCGTATTGGACTCTAGCTAATTTTCCAGCAGGGAATAAAATAAGACAGCAACATATCCTGCGAGGAAAATTTGATGAAAAATTATCGCTTTTTAAATAAGATTACTACAGCTATGATTGTAGCTGCCCTTTCTTTTTCCTGCAAATCTTCTGTTAGCAAAAATGCAGAACAGGCAAAAGCAACTGAGAAACCGAAGCCACAACAAAATCTTATCTATGGCGATTTAATTATTAAAGAACAATCAGATTATCTGATGATTCCTGTTAGTCTTGCAGAGCAGAATGAAGATAAAGGAGTTGATTTAAACCTTTCACGTTCTTATGAAAGCGGAAGAAATAATCAATTGTATAACATCATCTTTTATCAAAAGCAAGGTAAAGAAGCTCATCTTTTATTAAATAAAAAGGCCATTATCGCTTCCTTCGATTTATTGGAAGTAAAAACGGTAAACAAACCCACTACAAGAGTTTGGTTATATAAAATCATTGACCAAGATACAAATATAGATAAAAAACTTAATAGCGAAGATGCTACTATTGGTTATCTTTCTGATGTATCAGGTAAGAACCTCCAGCAAATTACCCCAAATAATACTCGAATCATCAGTTGGGTTGTTGTTCCAGGTCAAAATGCAATTTTTCTCAAAATTCTTAAAGACTCGGATAATGATAAAAAGTTTACAAAAGAAGACAAAACAAATTTTGTGAGGGTTAACCTCGATAAAATTGGTATGGGAACTGAGATTATTAGTGATCAAATAGAGCAAGAAATTAAATCTTACGTTTTTAAATAAGTTTATTCGTAGTAAGCAGCTTCACTTGCTTACTACAAACCTTTAATCCAATACGCTTGGGTTAAGGGTTATTGGTGTAAATAATTGGTTTTTCAAGACGCAATAAATCGCGTCTCTACATGAGGGTTTTGTTGCTCATTCTGAACTGTATTAACCTTTACAAAACCCAATCGCGTAAAAGTTGATTTACTTTATCGGGTACTTCGTCGTGGGGACAATGACCTGCTGTTAAAAAATGCTCTGTCAATTCTGGGTAATATTGACGAAACTTTTGAGAACGTTCTCTAGCATTCATCCACGGATCGGCTTCTCCCCATAACATCAAAAGAGAACAAGTTAATTGCTTTAGTAGTACATCAACTTTTTCCCCTTGAGGACTGCTAAAAACTGAAACAAATACATCCAATGCACCCGGATCAAAAGCAGGACGATAAATTTCTTCTACCAATTGATCTGTAACTGCACTTTTATCAAGATATACCTTTTCTAAGGTTTGGCGTATTACCCAACGTTGTCGTACGTATTGAAATAACACAAACTGAGCTAAAGGTTGTTGAAAAATCCATTTAACTGAGTCACCCAGAAGTTTCTCTAAAGAAGAGGGTTTTTTGGGTGGCTGAATTTCGCTTTGCAAAGCTTCCGGTTCCGATGTCGGTTGGCTTTCGCTAAAAGGCCCAGCACTATTGAGCAACACTAATCCCGCCGCACTGTCAGGACGTTGGGCTGCAACACATAAGCAAGCATAACCACCAAGAGAATTACCTGCTAATACTGCTTTTTGACCAATCACTTCGCTGATAAAATCATGGAGTTGGTCGCGCCACAAGTCGCCACTATACTGCAATTTTGGTTTTGCCGATCGCCCGAATCCCAAAAGGTCGATCGCAAATACTTCAAAATCCTGACACAATCCTGTGATATTCTTGCGCCAGTGGTCTGTAGAAGCACCAAATCCATGTACCAAAAGCAAAGGCGGACGTTGCGTTTGTTTCTCTCCCGCACGCACGTAGTAAATTTTGTGCCCGCGCCACTGCCAATATTTGCCAGGAATTGGAGTTGTAGAGGAGGCTGTTGTTGCCTGCATGATTTAAAGAAATGTTAAGGAGCTTTTAATAATTGTAGGCTAGGTGAGGGAATTGGGGCAGGGGAGCAATCAATTCAAAATTCAAAATTCAAAATTCAAAATTAAAGAACTCCTGCCTTCTGTCTCCTCTTTCCCAATGACAAATGACAAATGACTAATGACAAATGACAAAAAAAATTACAGGCAAAACTAAGCTACTAGGGGTAATTGGGCATCCGGTAGAGCATTCGCTGTCGCCAGTGATGCATAATGCAGCGATCGCACAATTAGGATTAGATTACGTTTATCTGCCTTTTGCGATTGAACCACAGAATCTAGAAGTGGCGATCGCAGGTTTTGCTGCTGTTGGGGTTGTCGGCTTTAGTGTGACAATACCTCACAAACAAGCAATCATTCCCTTACTCTCAGAAATTACACCTTTGGCTCAAACTATTGGAGCCGTGAATACTGTTAGCCGCCAAAATAACAAATGGGTAGGCACAAATACAGATATAGAAGGATTTATCGCCCCTTTGCAGACAACATATAAACAAGATTGGAGTCAGAAAGTAGCGGTAATTTTAGGCAATGGTGGTGCAGCAAGAGCTGTTGTCGCAGGTTGTACTCAGTTAGGTTTTGCCCAAATTCATGTTGTTGGGCGCAATATGCAGAAATTAGAAGAATTCCACAATAGTTGGAGCAATTCGCCCCTTGCTGAGAAATTCCAGGTTCATCAATGGGAGAAATTACCAAAACTAATTCCTCAAGCAAATCTGCTGGTAAATACAACTCCGATTGGGATGTATCCCAAAGTCGATGAATCGCCTTTGAATGCAGAAGAAATCGCGAATTTACCAATGGGTGCGATCGCTTACGATTTAATATATATTCCTAAACCAACGCAATTTCTCCAGCAGGCACAAAAACAAGGCGTAATTGCGATCGATGGATTAGAAATGCTAGTTCAACAAGGGGTAGCAGCATTAAAAATCTGGTTGCAGCAGGAAACTTTGCCTGTAGAAGTGATGCGTCAAGCATTACAAAATCACCTGGGTTTGGGAAAATGAAACGTTCTATAAAACTCCTACTTGCTTATTTCGGTGCGTAATTGATTCCTTAAAACAATACAGTTCAAAATGAGCAACAAAACCTTCATGTAGAGACGCGATTTATTGCGTCTTAAAAGACCAATTATCTACACCAACAACCTTTAACCCAAGCGTATTGCCTTAAAAATCTCATTAGGAAATACGTATCTACCGACGTGTAATTACTTGGTTAGCAAACCAAGAAAGTATAAAAACTCTAGTATATTTTCGCCTATCAATTTGGCATTAGCCCCAATAGGATGTAGCGGAATACATATCACTCGCCAGATTAACAGGTGCGTTCTTAGCTAAATGACTATTAAGAAACCTTTGCTAATCAAGCAACCGGAAGTTGGAAAGCTCATCCATGAACTTCGTGGCATAACTGGTCTTACCCAAGAACAGTTTGCAGCATCTTTAGGTATAACTTATTCGACGGTAAACCGTTGGGAGAAAGAAGATACCAAGCCTTCATCTCTAGCTATGCAAAAGATTGAGGGGATGTTAAAGGAGATGGGCGAGCTGGGGCAGAAAGTGTCGGTGAAGTATTTATCGAATTAGAAAGCAGCCTGAAAGGCAAATTAATTGAAGGTTACTTTCCCCCAATTAACAGGTTATCGCTACGACATAACCACAAACAATTCAATTCTAATTTTAGCGATGTTTGCAGATATGCATATTCTGCGGATTACTCAACCTTTGAGTTTGAGTTTACCGTAGCCGATATTTTTTGCACTTTTGAAGACGAGTTTAGCTTAAAAACGCGCAAAAACTCCCAAAATTTTTTCCTTAATTGAACAGCCAATACTTTTCAGTCAACCTTATCTAGGACTGTACAATGTTTGATTACTCTACCCCCGCTTTAGCTACATATCTTAATATTTCTTCGCCAAGAGCAGCTTGCACTAACGGCAGCAAAGTTGCGGTTATCAATACTGAAGGTGTATGGGAAGTAGAAAGTAATGGGACGAAAAAACTAATCCCAAACTCTAATTACGATGCTCGTGACATTGTAGCAATTGACGGCAAAACTTATGTCTTAGCTGTTCCAACAGGACTAGTAAAAATAAAAACTGACGGAACTAGGCAAAAAATAGTTAGCAATACAGCTAATTCAAAGACACGGGTAAAATTTTTGCAAAATTGGATTATTTACCAGTCTGCAAATACTCTATCAATTTATGATAAAAACCTCAACTTTAAAGCCAAACAGAGCTATGGCGTAACTGAGGTAATGGATTTTGAGTATAAAAACGGCTATCTCTACACTAGTGGCTACCAGCAACAAAAGAGGTTAGGCATTCCCGTTCAGATAGCTTTTCTTTACCGGATGGTTTTCGACGGAGCAAAAATATTTGCTTTGGCAAATTTAGCAGGAAATAACCAAGGCAAGCTTTGGGGCTACAATTCTGCCGATCTTGCTCACGACATGGCAGACACAAGACTTAACCGATTACAGATTGTTGAAGACAAGCTTTATGTCCTTGGTTCAGTTTATGGGGGTAACTCAATCTACAGGTGGAATGGCAAAGACTTATTAACAAAGACTTTGATTACCACAGACGCCTATACCAATGCTGCACAAACCCGTGATGAAACAAAGGTTTATATAGGAACTGTTAATCTAACTAATTTTACTGTCGAGCGTGGACAGCTAAGTATTCCAAGAAAGCCGACAACTGCGGGGATGGGAGACGGCAGTAGCAATTTCCCTAAAACTATTTACTCAGATGGCAGTACAATTTTTGTGGGTTCTTCTGCTGCTTATGCGATCGCCAATAGAGATAATCAAACCTTCATGGGTAAACCCATCTCGCCTTACCGTGGAGATGCATCTCTTTTAGTTGTCTCCAAAAACCTAATGACTCGCCACGCTTGGGTAACACCGGGAAATGGTGAAGTATTGCTATTTACTGATAAGTTTGCAGTAATCAAAACAGATAATAAAAAAAATGACTTGGCTACAAATGTAGGAACTGCTCAAACTTTGCCAACAAATACTTATTTCGTTAGGTTTTAATAGAGCAACTAGATTGTCTACAATCTCATTGCTCAATTCTTTTTTGCAGAAAACTGTCAGCGAATATAGTTCAGATAAACCCAAAACCTAGATGTAGAGACGCGATTTATTTATTGCGTCTGGAAAGACCAATTATCTACACCAATAACCCTGAAATTAAGCGTATTGAACTATAAGCAAGATTAATTATTAGTTTTGTTCGCGTAGAGTTTACGCCAACAAGTTACAAAAAAGGCAGGAGTTAGGAGGCAGTGCATCGCTACGCTCAACAACCGGACAGGAGGTTAGGAGTATTAATTAAAACTTTCGATGCAGGATATATTATTTTAACCATTGAGGACAAGTATAGTTCTTGTCCTTTATTTTTTTGAGAAAGTTTTCGCCACAGGCTGCATTTTATTCAAGAGTAATATCAATAAATTTTAATAGCCTCTTGTTTTTTAGCACAATCTATGTAAATCTCATAAATACATAATACGGTAAGTCAATATATTTATCGTAGTTTACCAAAAAAATTAGGTGGGTTAGCCAATCAACTCAAAATTTAGTGCCAAGTAAACTTTTTAGGAAATGTAATCGTGAGTACATATCAATCTGAGTCAGCCAATAGTTCGACTTCGCAACTGAATTTAGAAACTGATGTTCTAGTCATAAGCCGCGATCCATCAGCAACTTGGGCAACTTGGAATGCTGCTCAAGAGGTAAGAGTGATACTCGTAGATAAAGGCTACTGCGGTACCAGTAGAGCAACAGCACCTTCTGGTACTGGTTGCCTCGTAGATGACGAAGGGCGTCCTAGTCGTCGCGCTATAAGAAGCTCATGATTATATGCGCTTGATACGTAATCTCCCAGCTTCAAAGAGAGATTGAGGGTGAGGACATTTGATTTATACAAGAAGTCTATTCTGTAAGCTGCTAGTCAGGCAACTTTGCTGATTTCTAACCCTGGATTTGCATTTAATTTTGAGTAGAGAAATTGGTAGCGATCGCGCTCATCCGTTTGCTTTTTTCAACGGTTTATTGCCCTTACAGGACGCGATACCATCGACAATATCCGTAATGAAAAGTTACTTAAATATGCACAAGTTAGAGATTTTCTTAACAAGCAGTATTCAGGGCGAATAGTACCTGTATTTTAAAGATAGCGAAAGAATGAAGAAGGACAATTTTGTTACTTCGTCTTTCCTAAATTAGGACTTACTAAACTGAAAATTGAACATTCGTGGAGGTCAAATCATGTTTTCTGGGAAAATCGAAAAAGAATTATTTAGTGAAGAAATTTGGTCAATTTGGCAAACAACTAAATTACCAGACCATCTACAGTTATTAGTGGATCGAGAACTAGGAAAACGCGATATCTGGGAATTGCAGTCTCAAAAGTCTGACGATCTGCCTATTTATCCAAATCTCTATGATGACTCTAGTCATTCAACAAATATTTAACAAAAGAGGTAGTTCTTGCGTAAGGCAAGATAGCGTAGCAGCAGCGAATCCGCCTACTCTGTAAGAGTTGCAAGCTAGCAAGAGCGTCGGCTGGAGTAATACTGCCTGACGCAAGAACTACTGCGATACCTACGGCGGTAAATTCGGCTTTGAGAGTAAGGGTTTAAATCTCCCAGCAAATTCAAAATTTGGTAGGAAACTATCAAGTGGTGGGTCTAAATTCCCCACTGATTGCATTCTAAATTTTGACTTCTCTATTTAATTAATGCAAAATCGAATTCATGCTGCAAATCCCTCCCCAATTTATTTTACGTAGCAAGAGAAGGAATCAAGATTAATGGCACATCTATTTGAACCATTCAAGATTCGTGAAGTTGTTTTTCGCAACCGCATCGCCGTTTCACCGATGTGTCAATATTCCAGTACAAATGGATATGCTAATGATTGGCACGTTATCCATCTAGCTTCTCGTGCAGTTGGCGGTGCAGGTATAGTGTTCACAGAGGCGGCAGCTGTAGAGCCGCGTGGACGCATTAGCCCGCAAGATTTGGGAATTTGGTCGGATTCACATATCGAAACTTTAGCCAAGACTGTGACATTAATTCATAACTTTGGCGCTGTTGCAGGTATTCAACTTGCTCATGCAGGTAGAAAGGCCAGCACTGCCAAACCGAGTAAGGGAGGGAAAGCATTAGATGAATCTCAGGAAGGTTGGCGTCCCATAGTTTCGAGCAGTGCGATCGCTTTTAGCAAAGATAGCCCAGTTCCAGAAGCTCTCACTCTTGAGGGAATTCAAGAAATTATTGACGCCTTTGTTCAAGCAGCCAAACGTTCTCTCCAAGCTGGTTTCAAGGTAGTGGAAATCCATGCTGCCCACGGTTATCTACTGCACCAATTTCTTTCACCTCTTTCTAACCATCGTCAAGATGATTATGGTGGCAGTTTTGAAAACCGGACTCGTCTGCTCAGAGAGGTAGTTCAAGCAGTCCGAGAGGTTTGGCCTCAAACACATCCACTCTGGGTACGTATCTCCGCCACTGATTGGGTAGATAATGATGGCTGGGACATTGAGCAAAGTATTGCTTTAAGTGACAAACTCAAGTCTTTAGGAGTCGATCTCATCGATACTTCATCAGGCGGTACTATACCGGGCGTTCATATCCCAATTAAACCTGGTTATCAGACTCAGTTTGCCGAACGCATCCGCCGCGAAGCTAATATTCATACAGGAGCCGTGGGCTTAATTACATCCCCTGAACAAGCTGACGAGATTATTCGTACAGAAGTAGCTGATATAGTGCTATTAGGACGCGAACTACTCCGCAATCCTTACTGGCCACACCTGGCAGCCAAACAACTGGGACACGATAAACTCTGGCCTGTTCAATACGATCGCGCTTGGCTGTAAGCTTTCCTCGTTCCCATGCTCTGTAGATTGGTGATAACTTAAAGTAATAGACTTCTTGGCATTTGTCGGGAAAAGGGTAAGGGGAAAAGGGGAAAGGAACAATAAAAAACATGAGTCCCTTTTCCCGCCTCTTGCAAAAGTCATTTTTGCAAGAGACTCCATGAGCGGAACTCACAAGGAACAATAAAAATATCTCTTCCCCAGTCCCCAGTCCCCAATCCCCAGTCCCCAATCCCCAGTCCCCAGTCCCCAGTCCCCAGTCCCCAGTCCCCAGTCCCCAGTCCCCAGTCCCCAGTCCCCAGTACCCAGTCCCTAGTCCCCAGTCCCCAGTCCCCAATCCCCAGTCCCCAGTCCCCAGTCCCCAGTCCCTATTTTTAAGGCAGGTCTGATGTACAATCAGGTGAATTGATTAGAGCAATTATTTGATGTTCTAGTAGAGTTTCACCCCTTGTTTATAAGCATCTACAAAACTTGTGTAGTCATATTCGACTTGAGTTGCATAGTCCACAGCAAAGTTAAAAATTTCGTCTTTGAATACAGCTTTATTACCACTCACAATATCAGTTACTTCTTTGTCAACGCTGACAGGAATAATCGCAGCATCATAATCTCGATCGGAGATTGCATGGTTTTTGGCAACCACCTTCCCTGCGTACCCCATTGCATCCATGAATTTTGACTTACTGGTTAACAACTTATAGTCAAAGTCCACTTGGTAGGGTGATTTTTCACGCACCATAAAGGAGATGCTACTGACAGTAGTATAACCAACCAAGGGATCGAGATTGGATAACATCGCTTTCGTAGTGATTGTCACCCTTGCTCCTTCTTGATTTCCGTAGACTGAACTCGGCAACAGACCTGGAACTGCGATCGCCACTGCGCTACTGCCTTCCTGTTTCATCTCTAAAATGCGATCGTCGTCGGTTGCTGAACTTGGCCCCTCAATCAGCAAGTAATATCGGTACTT
This sequence comes from Nostoc sp. ChiSLP03a, assembly GCF_034531215.2. Classification (NCBI taxonomy): domain Bacteria; kingdom Bacillati; phylum Cyanobacteriota; class Cyanophyceae; order Nostocales; family Nostocaceae; genus Nostoc; species Nostoc sp. ChiSLP03a. The sequence continues at coordinate 32,327 of NZ_JAVRBQ020000001.1, read as the reverse complement.
CCCAAGACTACCAACACCTGAACCTAATTTAAGCCGAATGTCCTTGAGGGTATAGTAACTGTCGTTGTAGCGCTTACTGATAGGAATTGAGGCGATATAGCTGCTCATAGCCCCAGCAATATCAGAATAGGTGCTGCTGGATACAGGCTGGAGTTCTGAGGCTGTCTTGAAGAGGCGATTGTTACTGTTATTTAGCACTGTGTACTTTTTTAAAAGCTTAGAACGGCTCTTATCTGATGCCTTTTGAATCAAATCTTTGACTACACCGTTCGTATTGCTGGATTCTAAACGGTATGACAGTTCATCATTGCTTCCCTTAAAGTCATTCATCTTATTGAAGTAAGCATCCAAGAAGTTTCGCACAACATCCTCAGCATCCGTTGAATTAAAACCATTCTCTTTAGCTACCAACAAAATAGAGACTGCCATCCGTCGCAAGTCCCAAACGTAAGGGCCAAGATAGCCTTCATCAAAGTCGGTGGTGTCAAAAACGTTGTTGTTTTTGCTATCTCTTATCGCTCCAAGATTTTGCAGATGCATATCTCCTTCTAACCAGACGGCTGAGGTTGAAGAGTTTACAAATCGTGAACTTGGTAAGGTCTGCATATCACGATAAAAAATGTGAGCCGTCCCCCGATAAAAAGTGAAAAAGCTATCTTTAGCTGTCATCTTTTGCATTTTCGTTGCCAGTTCTTGAGGCAATTGAGAAGCAAAGGGATGATTATATTGGTAAATTTCATTCACCACCCAAGTCGAACGGGGAGTTGCAGCTTGAACTGGAGATGCAAACCCCAAAATTAAAATTAAGACAAATACGACGATTGCAGATATGTGGTTAGGCATGATAGTTTCTGAGGCGTAAAAAAACTCTTGTCTAGAGAGAATCATTCAACAACAGTTTTTTACCACCTTGAGCCATACTTAACAAAGTAATTTAAAGCACAATGCAACAACTATTCACTCTCAAGTATGGAGGGGATTCAAAAAGGTAAAATTATAAAGAATCGTTACAACATAATCATGTCAACCATCCAAACAACTATGGTTCTGGCAATGACGGCCGATGGAAAAATTAGTGCCGTAGATCCGAAAGCGCCTCGTGAACCCAATGTAGTCGATCGAGCACACTTGGAGTATCAAGTCTCCCTTGCCGATTTAGTGCTGGTAGGAGCAGGGACAATTCGGGCTGAGGGGGGAACCTTTGCAATTAGCGATCGCGAACTGTTGGCAGCACGTGAGGTTCGCGGCCAGTCTCCTCAGCCGATAACTTGCGTTGTTTCAGGTTCCCTTAACTTATCGCCGGACTTGCCTTTTTTGAGTCAGGACATTGAGCGATGGATATTTACCACACGGACTGCTTTAGAGCGCAGTTCTGATACAACAACTTTGCAAAAACTGACTGAATTAATTGATTTGGGAGATACAGACCTAGACTGGGATCGGGCCTACACCTTGATGGCAGAGCGAGGTATTCACAAAGTCGTTGCTTTGGGAGGTGGCTCTTTAACAGCTGCTCTAGTTCAGGCAGGGCGAATTGACGATTGGTGGCTGACCATTTGGCCGCTCATTTTTGGGGGAAAGAACGCCCCTAGCCCAGTGGAGGGAGAGGGTTTTCTTCCCGATGCTGCTCCTCATCTAGAACTCATAGAAACTCGTCAGGTTGGAAGCAATCTGTTTTTACACTACCGCACAGTCAAGTGAAAACGCGCTGCCAGAATTTGGCACTACGATCCTTGATACTAGAAGGCAGGAGAGCAGGGGAGCAGGGGGGCATTGGGCATTGGGCATTAGGAGTGCTGAGTGCTGAGTTAAGAGTTAGGAGTTTTGTTTATCTCCTTGTCCCCTCATCCCCCTGCCCCCTACCCCCTGTCTCTAATCAACCAGGAGGCCAATTTAACTGCCGTCCTCCCAAAATATGCAAATGTAAGTGATCGACTGTTTGACCGCCGTCATCACCAGCATTGATCACAACTCGATAACCATTTTTTAGTCCAGCTTCTTCTGCAACACGTTTAGCAGTTAACAAAAGATGTCCCAACACAGCATGATCCTCAGATTCAGCCTCAGCTAATGTCGCAATGGGTTTTTTGGGAATGATGAGGATGTGAACGGGCGCTTGGGGATGGATGTCTTTGAATGCTAGGGCTAAATTATCCTCATAAACAATATCAGCGGGAATTTCCCGACGAATGATTTTGCTGAAAATCGTTTCTGTAGTTTCACTCATGCCAATCTACCTACTAATCTGCTAGAGATTTTATATTAAGTCCGCCTAATTACTTATCATTGACAAAATTTGATTGTGCGGGTAATACCATTTTGGATTTTAGATTTTGGATAGTGAAACATCCATTGGATAAGTGTTTCAGTTTTCCATCTGTCGCAATCATTTTTCAAATTGGTATAACATCCCTATTTACTGTTCGATTAGGTTTTTTCAGGAAAAAGCCATGAAAAAACCTGCTAATCTTTTAAAAAGACTAGCAGGCATGGCTTATCATCAATCGGAGCGGCGGGATTCGAACCCACGACCTCCACTACCCCAAAGTGGCGCGCTACCAAGCTGCGCTACGCCCCGGTCAGAATTCCTATCATATAACAAAACTGTAGGATAATCAAGAGGCTATTTTAAAAAACCTTAAGCATCCCACTAGCTTGCAGTAAATCTGGAACAGCAGAAGCATTCCATTTACCTTCTACACATCGCCCTGTATTTAAGATGAAGCGCAGACTATAATCATCAGGATAGCCTTCCACTTCCATCCATAATAAATCGCTTTCGGCTTCACAAGTAATTTTTTCCTCTTCCATCAATTCAGTTGCGAGTTGCTTCATGGTGTCTGCTAGCTGTGCTAGTAGACGACAAAAATCATTTAACTCGGCTTCGGTTAACTCAATTGCCCAATCATCTGTACCAACTAAACCTTTAAACTCAGGTGTATCGGGGTTCCAGCCAATACGCCAACCCAATCCGGTTTTAACAACGCGTTCCATTCAAAGTAGGCTTGTGCATTCTCAGGTTAAAGTTTTAAAAGTTATCCGCCAACTAGTAATCACAAATCATACTTGAAAAATGCCGTGTTTCAAGCTTGACAAAAGTACACTTACATAAGATACGCTCATGTAGGCTTTGTTTGCGATCGCCCCTAGTCATCTACAATTTGTAGGTGACGAAAATAACGTGAAAATAAGCTTTCCAGACATCAATTCTGAAAATTAAATCAAAAAATAATTACTAATTGCTAAAAAACTCCGGTTTTTTTGGCTTTGTGATGATAAATAAAAGTAATACTATTGAATCACGTGCTTCGTACCGCGAAGGATTACTGAAATTCTTCGCTGCTGTCTAGATGACTACTAAACATCAAACAACATCTGCTACCAATCAGTTTTTTGCTGGGGATGCTTCTTTGCTACAAAAAAAGGCTCTACCACAAAACTTACTCTAGATGTATCTAAGTAACTATGCTGATAAAGTGTAAAGATGTCACGGTATCTGGCAGCCAATTTTAAAGGAATTGCAAAGGAATTGGTGCCAATTTGGCAAGTTTTTCTCTCAAATATGAGATATTAGTAGATTGTAGAAATCTTTATTCTTATTCACATCTCTCTTCTTGCATTAGTTCCTATCTACTAAAACTCTTAAGACCAAGCAAATTTGACACGATAAGTTTAAGTAATTTAATGAAGTAGGAAATAATACATGGTATTATCACTGTCTTCTCATAACGTTATCCAGTATCTGCAAGACGCGGGTCTGTGTGGCTCAGAAGATGGCCCATCAGACAAATCTGAGTTGCCAGGAAGTAGTCAGAAAAATTTCAATTTACTAGTGACTTTAGCAGATAATCGCCAGCTGCTCATTAAACAAGAACGTCACGTTAGCAACAATGACGGTGCGCCTCATGAATTGTTTCAGGAGTGGCTGTTTCACCAGTTGCTACAACAGTTTCCAGTTCTAGGTAATACTTCAGCCATCGCGCCATTGGTAGTGCATTTTGACGAAGAAAATTCGATTCTTGTCCGTAGCTACTTGAATGAATATCTAGAGCTTGCAGAATTATACCACAATAATGAGATTTTTCCACAAGAAATTGCTTCTGCCATCGGCATAACTTTGGCGGGACTGCATCGCGCCACCTACAATCGCCGAGAATATCAGGATTTTATGGCAACTGCTCCCCAAGGAGAGTTTCGCTACGGGTTTTACAATCCAGCCCAAGGGGTAGGGTCGATTGGGCCGGAGATTTTTGCGACCGTTCCCACGGATGCACTAAAATTCTATGTTCTCTATCAACAGTACGAGAGTTTGTCATCTGCGATCGCAGATTTGGCATATAGCTGGAATCCTTGCTGTTTAACTCATAACGACCTGAAATTGAACAACATTTTGGTTCATTCCAGATGGGAGCAATTAGACAATTGTCTTATACGACTAATTGACTGGGAAGCTTGTTCTTGGGGAGACCCAGCCTTTGATTTAGGAACTTTACTGGCAAGCTATTTAGGAATTTGGCTGAAAAGTCTGGTAGTAGACCCCACCATTGAGTTAGAAGAATCTCTACATTTGGCGTTAACACCGTTAGAGATTTTACAGCCTTCAATTATTGCCTTAATTAGGGCTTATATAAATGCTTTCCCAATGATTTTGGAATACCGCAGTGACTTTATTTCGCGGGTTATCCAGTTTGCGGGGCTGGCACTAATTCATCAAATTCAGGAGATGATTACCTGCTGGAAACACTTTAATAATGCTGAACTGTGTATGTTGCAAGTAGCTAAAAGTTTACTTGTAATGCCAGAGCAAGCTGTACTGACCATTTTTGGGATGTCAGAGTCAGAAATCCTAAATCCTGTGGCAAAGATTCATAAGTTTCCTCAACCTGTAAAGGAGCAGCAGTTACTTCGGATTTATTACGAAAAAACTCGGCTGCGTGGTTGTTAGTAATAAGTAGTAGAACAATTTAAAAAGAACACACAATTCTGAATTCTGTATTCTGACTCCTGAATTCTATTTTGTTAAAGTTTGATTTCTGAATGAATTAATGCTAAATTCCTCTATCAATCAATCGCTCAACTCTCTATTTGATATTGCTCAGAATATCCAGATTGAGTCTAATTTTTGTATTTACCATCCCAATTATCAACCCTTCGGTCTGCCGACTAAAATAGCCGATAGATTTCAGCAAAATTCCGTAGATTTACAACAAAAGTATCTCACTCTCCTGCTGCGAAATTTTCTCTATGGAATCTATTACAATGGTTCCCTGCAAAATACTTTGGCAGTCACTACTGATAATACTAATCGCCCGCAAAAGCATAATTTAGCAGATAATTCTATTTTAGAGATTGACTGGGACTTTTACGAGCAACTGCACGCCAGTAATCACGGCATAGGTTACTTTGACCCTCGATGGCAGGTGTTGCGGAAAGAACCTGATGGAACTATGGCGGTGACTAAAGGCGGTTTAACACTTTATGTTGAGCCAGATTGCCATCTAGAATCTAGTAAGAAATCTACCAAAGTGGGTGATATGGTAGCAATCTGGATGCCCAAAAATAGACTGCAAAATGGCTGTTACTTAGCAGTTAGTAATGTTGGACAGGAACGGCAAAGCAACCCAGACGCCGATTTAGGAGCAGGGCGAATCTACTTTAACTTTACGGCATCTGGTGCGATCGCTCTCATGGAAAGCTTGACGCTGCAACTTAATGCAGCCTCGATTCCCTTTAGCTTTCAAGTTCTCCACAACCCCTCTGCATACGGACGCTATGATTCGGGGCTACTTTACTTTGAACTCCCCGACTATCCAGCAATCCGCACAATCCTTCAGACTGTTTATATCGAAAATCAATTTCATTTCCAGCCCGAAATTCCTTTGTTTACCAAATTTTTAGCTCCAGGGTTAGGTTTAGCTGAGGAACCAACCCAAAAATTTGCAGCACAAGAAAGTTTTGGAATGAACCGTTGCCAAATCGTCGCTAATGCTTTGTTGGAAGCTTGGCAAAAAGGTAAAAATGCAATGGAGGAGCGGATGAGGGTTATTGACCAACACTTTGCGCGGCATCTAATAGATTTGCAGCGTCCTTATCTCAATCCCAGTTCTGAAGATATATATAAGCCATTAAATTGATTGATTAATTGGGGATTGGGCATCGGGCATGGGGTATGGGGCATCGGGCATCGGGCATCAGGCATCGGGCATCGGGCATCGGGTATGAAGATGAGGGATAAGGGAGTATAGAAAAAGTTACAGCAAGTTTTTCCCCAATCCCCAATCCCCAATCCCCAATCCCCAATCCCCAATTCAAAATTCTACAATTACTGGCACATGGTCGCTAGGTTGAGTTAACTTTCTCGGCGCGACATCAATAATGCAACTTGTAGCACGCTCATACAGGATGGGCGTGAGATAGTGATGGTCAATTCGCCAACCTAAGTTACGACGAAAAGCGGCGGAGCGATAATCCCACCAACTATAATTTCCACCCTCTGTGGTGAATTTGCGAAAAGCATCGGCAAATCCCAATTTCAGAATATCCCGTAAGGCTTGGCGCTCTGTTTCTGTTGCCATAATGTGATTTTCTGTACTCACTTGCTCGTGAATATCCTTATCTTCCAAGGCGATATTGAAGTCGCCGCACACACAAATTGCGGATTCTGACAACACCAGCAATCGCAAATACTCGTGTAACGCTGTCAACCAACGCAGTTTGTATTCGTATTTCTCCGTTCCTACCGCTGCGCCATTAGGAACATATAAGTTTACAATCCGCACGCCATCAATTACACCTGTAATCACGCGCTTTTGCTCGTCCCATTCGTGATGTAAATCTGACAAAATCGCCCTAAACCCGCTACTGACATTTAGAAGTGGCTGGCGGCTAATCAGGGCTACGCCGTTATAAGATTTTTGCCCTGACATATAAAGGTTATACCCTAACTGCTCAAAAGGCGATCGCGGAAATTCAGCATCCACAACTTTGGTTTCTTGCAAGCAGAGAACATCAACAGGATTTAGGGTTAACCAATCGATAACCTGTTCTAGGCGAGTGCGAATTGAGTTGACGTTCCAAGTAGCGATTTTCATTAGTTAATTATCAGAATTTTTGTAAATTACTAATTACAAATTATGTAATTATTGTACAATTTCTTAATATTTATATTTTCTGTTATCTTTCCCAATTACCTTTAAATGAAGCTTTAATGGCTTGATCCCATTGAATATTTTAGTATTGTCAGCTACTAAATATTCAATTTTGTAAGTTCTACTACAAAACATTCTACCTCTTTATGATCCCCAAGACAGATGCAACAAATAATAGATAGCTATACGGTTAGAAGTGTAGCTCAGAGTTGACTTTTGCCGATAGTCAGTTAGATTTGTTGGCAGAAAATTTGCGATAGGGTTAACCGTTATTGCGCTTTTGATAGCCTGTAAGGTTAATTTAAATGTCAAAAGAGTAAGTACAAATGCTGTTTACTCATAAAATAATGATCTAGTTCATTATTGAGGACAATTTCATAGACTGAACCAGAAAAACTTATGAAAATCGCTCAAGTTGCCCCCTTATGGGAAAGGGTTCCACCTCCTAATTATGGAGGAATAGAATTGGTGGTGAGTCGCTTGACTGATGAACTTGTTCGTCGCGGTCATGAGGTAACTTTATTTGCCTCTGGTGATTCTCAAACTTTGGCTAACTTAGAAGCAGTTTATCCACGTGCATTACGCTTAGACCAAAATGTGAAAGAGTATGCAGTGTACGAAATGCTAGAACTAAGCCAAGTTTACCAGCGTGCTGACCAATTCGATATTATCCATTCTCATGTAGGGATTTCGGCATTACCTTTAGCGAGTTTGATAACAGTAACTGCTACAGTCCATACTTTGCACAATAATTTTACAACTGACAATCGTCACGCATTTAGCTACTACCAAAAGCAACCATACATCAGCATTAGTAACTCGCAGCGTCAAATCGATCTTAATTATGTTGGTACGGTTTATAACGGAATTGAGCTAGCAGATTACCCATTTGTAGCCCAACCATTAGAACCTTCATATTTAGCGTTTTTAGGTCGTTTTTCGCCAGATAAAGGGCCGCAACATGCGATCGCCATTGCTAAACAAAGTGGTTGGCGTTTGAAGATGGCAGGGAAGGTTGATGCTGTACACTCAGAGTTTTTTGAACAAGAGATTGCTCCCCACATTGATGGTAAGCAAATCGAATATCTCGGTGAAATTAACCATGCCCAAAAAACTGAACTTCTAGGTAATGCTGCCATCACTCTTTTCCCCATTAACTGGCAAGAACCTTTTGGCTTAGTAATGATTGAATCAATGGCAACTGGTACGCCAGTAATTGCCACGAATTTTGGCTCTGTGCCCGAAGTTATTGCCCACGGTAAAACAGGTTTTATCTGCAATAGCTACGCAGAAATGGCGGCAATGATTCCACCAGCTTTGGAACTCAATCGTCAAACCTGTCGAAAATATGTAGAAAACAACTTTAGCGTTAGCCAAATGGTTAACGGATATGAAGCTGTTTACAGACAAATTATAAAAGACCGCATAGAATCGAATGGCCGCATTCATGCAGCTAACATTCAGTTTTAATCAACTGCTTTTTTGACTTAGTTTAAAACAACAATTTTTTAAGGAGGACATTGGTATGAGTACGAGAGCTAACACTTGCCCATGCTGTGGTGGTTCCCTCCTGCGTCATGCCCGTCATGGTGAACTATATTGGTTTTGCCTATCGTGCCGACAAGAAGTACCACTATTAACTGCTACTCGCCTGCCTAATGTGGAAACTCGGAATACCGGTGTGCTTCCCCAGCCAGCTGTGAATAGCTAGTTTTTCAATATATAAAACCTACTAAAAATCAATACTGATTTAGTTTAAACCTATCAATAAGCCTCAACTGGTAAAATCGGATGGAGCTAATTAATAGGTTTAAAGTTTTGTTAGCAGCGTTACTTTATGGTCAAGAAGATTTACGCCTAGAGGAAGTTTCTGACCCCACTCCGGCGGCTGGCGAAGTCGTGATGCAAGTGGGGACAGCAACAACTTGCGGTACAGATTTAAAAGTCTGGCGGCGTGGCGGTCATGCCAGGATGCTGATCCCGCCAACGCTGTTTGGTCACGAAGCGGCTGGGCAGATTGTTGCCTTGGGTGTAGGAGTGACAAATTGGCAAGTAGGCGATCGCATCGTCGCTAATAATTCCGCTCCATGCATGAAATGCTTTTTTTGTCAACGTCAAGAATATTCCTTATGTCCAAATTTGACTTGGAATAATGGGACTTTTGCCCAATACTTGAAAATTCCTGCACCGATAGTAGAACATAATTTGTTGCAGATTCCCGATGAATTGCCGTGGGAATTGGCAGCGATGACGGAACCTTTGGCTTGTGTGTTGCATGGTGTAGCGCGTTCTAATATTAAGCCCAAAGATAAAGTCGTCGTGTTGGGAGATGGGGCGATCGGGCTGATGTTTGTGGCGGCGTTGAGTGAGAAAGCTGAGGTTTTGCTGTGGGGAGGTAATAACCACAGACTAGAAATTGGTCAGAAATTGGGTGCAACCCAGACCTTTAATTATCATCAAATCTCAGATATTCCCAGTGTAGTGAAAGAACTAACCCAAGGATGGGGCGCAGATGTAGTAATTGAAGCTACTGGTGTCCCAAGTGTTTGGGAAACTGCGATCGCCTGCGCCCGTCCTGGTGGAACAGTTAACTTATTCGGTGGATGTCCACGGGATACCAGCATTACCGTCAGTACAGAACAGCTACACTATAGCGAACTTACCATCAAAGGCGTGTTTCATAATACACCAGAGTATGTGCGATCGGCCCTTGTACTGATAGCTAGTCGCAAAATTCCCTTTGAGTTACTTATTAGCAAACAGCGACCATTAAAAGATTTAGAACAGGTTTTTTCTGATATGAAGGCGCGTAAAGTAATTAAGGTAGCAATGATTCCTTAGTTAACCTGTCCGTCTTATAGATTAATCAAATTTTTATAATAATTGCATCTCTACCACCTAATAACTAAATCCTTATGGCAAACACTATTTCAATTACCGATTCTCTAGTTCCTAATCCCGTCCCTAAATCAACAATTATTCGTTTGGAGAATATCTTTAAAGTATATGGCAGTGGCGAAACTGAAGTTAAAGCACTTAACGATGTGAATTTGACTATCCACGAGGGTGAATATTGTTCAATTATGGGACCGTCTGGTTCAGGTAAATCTACAGCTATGAATATTATCGGTTGTCTAGACCGACCCACAGGTGGGCATTATTACTTAGATAATATTGATGTGGCGCAAATGGATGATAAATCCTTGGCACACATCCGTAATAAAAAGCTGGGTTTTGTTTTCCAACAATTTCATTTATTACCCCAACTCACAGCATTAGAAAACGTGATGCTACCAATGGTTTATGCTAGTGTGAATCCCAAAGAAAGAAGCGATCGCGCAACAGAAGCCTTGACGCGAGTTGGTTTAGCAAATCGCCTTAATAACAAACCAACTCAACTATCTGGTGGACAACAACAAAGAGTAGCGATCGCCCGGGCGATCGTTAATCGTCCCGTAGTACTCCTCGCCGATGAACCCACAGGCGCACTTGATTCGCGCACAACCCAAGAAGTCTTAGATATTTTTGGCGAACTCAATGCCAGTGGAATTACAGTTGTCATGGTGACACATGAACCAGAAGTCGCGCGTCAAACTCAACGCATCGTTTGGTTCCGTGATGGTCAAGTAGTACACTCCAACCTCACCCCAGCCGACTTGAGTCAGTTAGCTGTCTCGTAAGTTCTAAAAGTCCGCAGAGGCGGACTTTAGTTTGTGTTGCAGTGACTTCTAATCGCCAAAGCTGATTACAAACTTGACGTTTTCCCAGTTTCTGCTTGCGTTGCGATTGGCTTAACATCGGTGTAACCCACTTCACCAGCTATTGTCCGAAACACTGACATTTGCTCTTCAAAATCTAGTTTTTCAATTTGGGAAAGCAGATCGTTAACTGCCTTACTTGGCTGGTAGCTAGCTGGTATTCCAACCACTTTATCTCCCATAGCTACCGCCCAAGCATACCAAACTAGCAACTGGTTATTTTCTTTTATCGCCCCATAAGCACGAGAATATTCTGTGTCTTTGCGGTTAACAATATCCCGCATAATTTCTAGTTGCTGATCGTCGGATAATTTAAAATAATCTCCTAGTAGAAGTGGTGCTAACTCTGGTTCGGCCGCAGCAGGGGCAGCTGGCGTAATGGAATCACCCATTTTTTTATAAACAAAATAGAACCAGGCTAATTTGGCATCGGTATCTAAGGCGTTAAACGCATCCACTAATTTTTGAGTTTCATTGCTCTGAGCTTGAGAAATATTTTTATCGTAACTTGCAGTCATAAATTTGTTTCCCAGAAAATGTAACAAGCCAAACTAAGTGTTACCAGAGTTTAAAGACCAGATTCTACTACCCATAGAAATAGTTAAATTAATTTGAAATTTTAGCTTTAATCTACCTTTTAATAGAGGTAAAAGTCTCCCCCAGGAAGCAAGAAAGTAGCACATTACTTGGCTACAATCGCTCTAGCAATAAAAAATTTACCTAAGGTTTTAATTATGCCTGATGAAGAAGTGAAGCCCAATTTAAATGAAGCTTCCACCCAGGATGCACAATTAGCTGCCGATAACATAGCTAGTGGTGAAGAAGAAACGCCAACGGTGGATTTTGATAGTGATTATGCAGCTGCACAAAAATTCAGCGTTAGTGAAGTCGATCGCACAGGTAAAGGTGCAGCAGCAGCCGAAGCAGCTACTGCACCTGAACAGAAAACCTCTCAGCCACAAAAGACAACAACTCAAACACAGTCTACTGGCAATCCTGATGATTTTATAGAGTCAGCAAAAGAAGTTGGGGATTCTCAGACTGAGGTTGTAACCGATGTTAGTGATGATTTAGTAGAAGAAGCTTTAGAAAAGGGCGAACGGAAAAATTAATTTTCCCTGATATTTTGCTATTTTGTCAGATGGGCAATGTCACGAATATGAAAATTGAAGTTCTCAGTATTGGTAGACATTGCCCACTCTAGTGTTTGGATCGATTGTTCATCCGCTTTTGACTATTTGACTATTTATTAATTAGCGACTGTTCATCACTTCTAGTAGTTCGCTAGGTTGCTGAATTAAATAATCTGGATTTTGCTTGGCTAGTACTTCCGGTGAGTTAAAGCCCCAAGTGACTGCAATCACTTGGATATTTGCTTTTTTTGATGCTTCTATATCTCTGGTTTCATCTCCAACATAAATAACCTCTTGAGGTTTGAGTTGCTTTTGCCTCAAGACATTATTTATAATAGTTGTCTTGCCAAAAATTGTAATTCCTGAGTAAATAAAATCAAACAAGTGATTTAAATCATTGATTGTGAGGAATTGTGTAACATTTTCTTTAGAATTAGAAGTGATAATACCCAGTTTATATCCTTGATTTTGGAGTTCTGTTAATGCTTCCTTAATACCTAGAATGGGCTTTAATTCTGGTATTTTGTTTTTTAATTCCCCTTTAACTTGTTTAACTAGAAAAGGGATCTTAAATAGAGAAACTCCTGAGTACTTAATAATTTCCCTAGATGTTAAGTTTTTGAGAAAGGCTAATTGTTCTGGGCTTATTTGTTTATAACCAAAGTCTATAGCTAAACGATTAGCAATACTTACAAGGGCATCTACTGTATCAGCAATTGTGCCATCAAAATCAAAAATAATTACTTTCTGGGTCATTCTTCTGCTTGGATGCGTCAAGATTAGCTAGGGCGTTGCGTCGTAACATTTCTGGCTTAATCCGCCGCAAGGCAGATGCTGGAAATCGTTTATCCCACTCCCGATCTGAGATTTGGGCTAATTCTAGCAGCTGAGGAGCAATATTCACTGGATTTGGCTGAAACTCTTCAATATCAGTTGTTTGGGAAAAACGTTGATTCCAAGGACAAACATCTTGGCAAATATCGCAACCAGCAACCCAACCTTGCAAATGAGGTGCGATCGCCTCTGGCAATTCCTTGTCGCGATTTTCAATGGTATGATAAGCAATGCAGCGATTAGCATCAACAACAAAAGGCTGAGTAATTGCACCTGTAGGACAAGCCTGAAGACAACGAGTACAGGTACCGCAGTGTTCTGTGTGTGGGCGATCGCTCTCTAATTCTAAATTGGTCAACACTTCTCCCAAAAATACCCAAGAGCCATATTCTGGTGTAATTACATTACCATTCTTGGCAATCCAACCAATTCCGGCAAGTTGAGCCAACACTTTATCCTGCACCGGGCCAGTATCTGCATAATAAAGAGCTAATACGCCTGGATCGAGTGATTTTAGCCATAGAGATAGCTGCTTGAGTTTTCTATGCATCACCTTGTGATAATCCCTTCCCCAACCATAACGGGAAATTTTGGCGTATTCCTTACTTTCAGGACGTTGATGTGGTGTGTAGTAATTCAGCGCTACACACACTAGCGATCGCACCTCTGGCATCACTAAGCGGATATCCTGACGCTTTGGATTAGCCATCCATTTCATATCAGCGTGATAACCCAGTTCAATCCATGCTTTCAACCTCTGCGCTTCTGTGGCATTTACCCGATCTACAGCAGTAATTCCAACTTTGTGAAAGCCCAACTCGCTGGCTTTTTCTTTCACCAGACTGCTGCTCGTTACAGAATACTGATTCATTTTTTTATCTGGATTTTAGCCCAAATAAAGGCGTTTTAATTATATATTATGTAACTAATACATTTAATTAAGATTTGTTACTTACTCATCAATAGACCTCATGCAAAAAACACTTTTGCAAGAGTTGGGAAAAGGGACTCATTTTTATTGGGGAAGGGGACAATACAAAACCTTACCCTTTTCCCCTGCCCCTTATCCCCTTCTTGGGGCCCCACCTTCCCCTTTTCCCGACAAATGCCAAGAAGTCTAATATATAACCTGTCTTAAGTTGCGTAGCAGCTCAAGACTTCCATCGTCAGGAAGATTTATTAATATGTAGCAATCTATCTCAACAGCAGCTTTTTTTTTACTTATTTTTGTATTGAAATTAATATTCAGATAGCATAATACAGGTAATTTTATGACCTCTGCTGAATTTATATCGCCAGCGCAGTTTAAAGAAGAATTCCAGATTGAGGGAATTACAGAATCAAACGTACTGCGTTATTTTGAAACCTTAAATGCAGGAGAATTTGAGGCAACTGCTGTTTTATTTGCGATAGATGGTGTGATGCGTCCGCCATTTGAATCTGATATTGTCGGGACAGATGCGATCGCAGCCTACTTAAAACAAGAAGGTCAAAACATCAAAGCTTACCCGAACACAGGAATAGCCGAGACTTTAGAAAATGGAGAGATCCAAGTCCAGGTAACAGGCAAAGCACAAACTTCGTGGTGTAGTGTCAATGTCTTGTGGTTATTTATTCTCAACCAACAACGGCAAATTTCTTATACTAGAATCAAGCTTTTAGCTTCCCCCCAAGAGTTACTTAATTTACGTCGTGAAAAGTAAATAGCAAATAACTACAAAGGGCAAAGTTTTCAACCAATATTTATCACCCAGTTACACAGGATTCATGGCTTTATTTTGACTCCTGAGTTCCGAATTCTGAATTCTTCCTCATAAATGTATGACTTGAAAAATAGTAATCAGCTAATGCGCCTATATATTGCACAAACTCCGTATAGACCGTCATTAGTCATTAGTCATTTGTGTTCTAAGGACAAAGGACAACACCCACTAGTTAATGTGCAATTTTTTTTGCCTAACAGCTTACCAATTTGAAAAAAGAATGCGACAGATACATAGGGACATACCTTTGTTCTGTCTGGCTTTCTTAATGCATGAATTTTGAATTGGTATAACTTTTGTCTATGGGACTAATTCAGGTAAAGTAGCTTCTAACTTCAGACAGTTAGCACCATTAACCTGCAACTTGTAATCTACTTTATCCATGAGACGATTCATAATCAGCCAACCATAACCACCTTCTTGCTTTTCCATCGGGTTTGGAGCATAGTAGTTAGACATGTCAAAGCCTTCGCCGTAGTCCCAAATTTCTAAGGCAAAATCCCGGTCTTTCACTTCTAAACGCAGCAATATGGGTAAATTTGGTTGCTCCTTGTGGGCATGACGGACTGCATTAGAGTAGGCTTCCACTAAAGCCAGTCTCAAACGACTTGATTGTCGCGACCAATCCACAGATTCCCCTAGCTGAATTTTCAAACATCCCAACAACCAGTTTTCAACAATATTCAGAAAATTCAAGTCGCTTGGTACATGAAGCTCACTTTTCATGACTTACAAAATCTCCAGTGAAAGTATAGTTTGATCGTCTTCTTGAACGTGATTATCTGCCTGGATGCGAGCTAGTAAATGGTTAAGAGAAAGTGGTTGTTGCTCTTGTTGTAAGAGTTGCCAAAGACCATCTTGATTCAGCATCGAACGGTTTACTGACTCAACCCCAACCTCAGTTTTTACTGTTGAATCAGGATTATTTGATACCATTGCTTCTGTAATTCCATCGCTGGCTAGTAACAATGTGTCTCCAGCAGCGAGAACCAAGCGACCAGACTGTGCCTGCCACTTAGGCAAAATCCCCAAAGGAACGCTGCGAACTTTCAGGTAATTGGGATTTTCGATTAAAGCACCTTGGCGTGACCATAATATTGGGTAAATATGACCGGCATTAGTGTAGACCAGTTCTTTTGTGCTAGGGGTATAACAAGCTAACACAAGAGTGACAAAATAATTGTTGCCAATTAAATCTTCACTGAGAGCGTGGTTGAGGTTCTGCATAACCAGATTCGGCTCTGCTGGTGTCTCTTGAGATAATTCTCGGCGCAAAACTGAAATAATACTAGCCATAAATAAAGCTGCTGGGACGCCCTTGCCAGAAACGTCACCCACCGCCAACCACAAGTCGCCTTTAGGATGGACAAAAACTTCAAAAAAATCGCCTCCTACTTCTCGCGCCGGATAACAACAAGCTTGTACCTTCACACCTTTGATGTCAGGTAAACTTTGGCGTAGCAGGTTGTATTGAATTTGCCGAGCCACTTCTAACTCAGTGTGAATCTGCTGTTGCTTTTCTTGGAGGCGTTGGTAGAGTTTTGCTTGAGAAAGAGCTAAGGCTGCTTGTTCGGCAACACCTGCAATTAGTTGGATGTCTTCGTCTTCCCAAGGGCGATCGCGTCCCCATTGGTGGAGGGTTAGCACAGCCAACAGATGTTGATGGTAGCTAAGTGGCACAACTAGGTGATGACCAGGATTACCGTCATATATATCTTGGGCAAGTTGATAATGACGGGTTTCCAGCACCTTTTCGATTAAAACACTGGAGTCGAAGAAGGAATCTAATACATCAGATTTCGGATCGCGGTAGAAAAACTCGTCTTGTGTGAGGCGATCGCCCTCTACTGGTTTGAGCAAGCAACTGGTAGCTTTAAATGTTTCTCCAATAGTTGCGACAATTTTTTGCAGCATACTATCGTAGTCTAAAGATTCCCGAATCGCTGTTGTTACCGCATTAAACAAAGATTCTCGCCGTAGGGCCCGACGCAACTCTTGGGTGCGCTTCTTAACTAGGCGATATGTATCACTAGCTTGCTCGACTAAGCTTCTGAGCCGTTCTGGATTCCAGGGTTTGGTAATGTACTTGAATACCTGACCGGAGTTAATCGCATCTACCAAATCTTCGACATCAGTAAAACCAGTTAACAAAATCCGAATCGTGTCTGGAAAGCGCTCTACGGTGCGACTAAAAAATTCAGTCCCATTCATTTCTGGCATTCTTTGGTCAGAAATAATTACCGCCATTTCGCCAAATTGATCCAAGATTTCCAGAGCACCAAAAGCATGATTGGCTTTATATACTTGAAAATCTCGCCTAAAAGTGCGGTAGAGTAAATCTAGGTTATCTGGCTCATCATCTACCACCATGAGCTTAGGTTTGTCCGTACCAATCTCAGCCATATTTGACTTTTGCTTTTATATATTTGAATGGCGAGATAACGCGATGTTTATCCCACCTAATAAATAAGAGAAAACCAGAGAAGCCATTCACTTTGAAAATATAACTTTTCAGGCGTTGTGAGTTCCCCTTGATTATCCTCAATCGATCCACACCAAAATTAAATTTATCCAACTAACCCAGAACGCAAGGCGCGGACTGCTGCTTGGGTACGGTCATCGGCACATAGCTTATTCAAAATATTGCGAACGTGAGTTTTAACAGTGCCAACTGTGATGTAAAGTCTTTCCGCAATTACTGCATTACTACAACCTTCGACAATCAACTGTAACACTTCCAATTCCCTTTCTGTCAGGGTGTAAGGTTGAATTTCTTCCAGATTCTCAAAAGAATCTGGGTTAGGAGCAATAGTCTTGGAATCGACCAAAGCCGATTCCAACTTTTGAGGATTTTGTTGCGCTTGTTGTAATACAATCCGAGCGATCACTGGATCGATCCAAGCGTTGCCATTGTAAGTTACTCGTACTGCTTCCAGCAAATTATCAAATTTGATATCTTTCATACAGTAAGAGTCTGCACCAGCGGCAAAAGCTGCCAACACCGCTTCTTTGTTATCCCGCAGCGTCAAAATTAACACTTTTGTAAATAGCTGCTGGTCATTAGTAGTAGATTTTACCTCCCGTGTTAACTCAATGCCATCTTTATCTGGTAAACCAATATCGACAATGGCAATATCTGGTTGTAGCATTTTTAACATTTTTAGACCATCAGCAGCATTAGCAGCTTCACCTACAACTTCAATTTCATCCTTTTGCTGTAGTGCTGTACGAATACCCACACGAGTTAGGTCATGATCTTCAATCAGAGCGATACGAATTTTACTCATAGCCAACTTCAGCCCGTTACACTATAACCATAAAGTCGAGTTTCGTGACATACTCCCACACTAGCTGCAAGCAGTGCAGTATAGTGTAGGCTTCTATTCCCGGAACCAGAGTTGCGAGTTGAGCGTTTTATACTGAGTGAATATTACACTTTAACAATAAAAGTTGGACTGGTTCAGCCCAAGTACAAGCGCCCAAGATTAATAGACAGAAGAGTGAAATTAATTATCTGTTATCTAAAACCCTTATATATACGTAGTAGGGCTGCGTATATACATTCTTCCTTCACTCTTATGTCTTTTAATTATGCTTACTCTCGTTGCAGGGCAAAGGGGAATCTCTTTTGCCTAAGTTCTAATATAAAAAAATTTGATAAACTTAACATTCATGCAAAATCTGGTGTGAGTATTACTTAAGAATAGGCTATGTCTAACGGCAATCAAGCATTTTCAGTGTTGGGAATACCAGTTCATGTGATGGCTGACTATCCAGGCTGGTTGTTAGAATGCCTGCACACAGGCAGAGGAACTCATGTCGTAACGCTCAATGCAGAAATGACTATGCAGGCAGAGCGAAATCAATTATTAGCTCAGGTGATTAAAAATGCTGAACTGGTGATTCCAGATGGAGCTGGGGTTGTTCTGTATTTACGATGGCTGTTATGGCAAAAAGTGCAGCGGTTTCCAGGGATTGAATTAGCAGAAAAACTTTTGCAAGCCCTTGGACAACAAAAGACAGGGACAAAGATATTTTTCTATGGAGGAGCGCCTGGAGTGGCGGCAAATGCGGCAGATTTTTGGCAGCAGCAAATTCCAGATTTGAATATAGTCGGCACTCACTCAGGCTACCATTCTCCAGAAGAAGAAGCACAATTGCGACAAACTCTGGCTCAATTGCAGCCACAAGTGATTTTTGTTGGTTTGGGAGTGCCGCGTCAAGAGTTATGGATTGCCGAAAACCGCCATTTGTGTCCCCAAGCAATTTGGATTGGCGTTGGTGGTAGTTTTGATATTTGGTCGGGAACCAAAACTCGCGCTCCCGCCTGGTTAGGAAATAATAATTTGGAATGGTTGTATCGCCTTTATCAAGAACCTTGGCGCTGGCGGCGGATGTTGGCTTTGCCAGCGTTTGCTGTGAAAGCGTTTGTTTATCGTTTGACAGCAAGAGGTGCAATTAGTTAAGAGTGCTGAGTGCTGAGTTCTGAATTCTGAGTGCTGAATTCTGGGCGTTATTACTTAGTTAGTATTAAAGTCTTGAAAAATTTTTAAATTTTCTTTGTTGAAATTTAAATTCCCAGGCGAAACCTGGGAATCCTTATTTTGGGGAGAATGTTACATCTAAGCAGGCAAACTGTTTAGTTGTGGGTATGAGGAAAGTTTAACAATGCCAGTATTAACAACTCAAGTTAAGAAAGACTTTTCCGTTCACGGAGAAGACAGTGAAACTCAACAGCACGGTAGCAATACTACTACAAAGGTACAATTGCAATCTGTAACCAAGACTTATGCTAACGGCACTCACGCCTTATTGAATGCAAACCTTGAGGTAAAAAAGGGAGAATTTCTGTTTATCACGGGGCCAAGTGGTTCTGGTAAATCAACGCTCTTGAAACTGCTGTATGGCCAGGAGTTTCCTACACAGGGAGAAGTAATTGTTGATGAATGTAATGTAGCGGATTTGCGGGGCGATCGCTTGTCATTATTGCGGCGACGGATTGGTATTGTGTTTCAAGACTACAAACTGATTAGCCAACGAACAGTAGCAGAAAATGTCACTTTTGTATTGCAAGCCCAAGGGTATACCCGTAAAGAAATTCAACGACGTTTAGAACCAACCTTAAAGCTGGTAGGTTTGCTGAGTAAAGCTGACTGCTTTCCAGATCAACTGTCTGGAGGAGAGCAACAGCGGGTGAGTATTGCCCGTGCGATCGTTGGTACACCACCCCTACTGTTGGCCGATGAACCTACTGGAAATCTCGATCCAGATAATTCCTGGCAAGTAATCCAGATTCTCCAGAAGTTAAATTCCTTTGGGGCTACGGTAATTGTCACCACCCACGATGAACAATTAGTACGGCGGTGCAATCATCCAGTAGTGCAAGTTCGTAATGGAACGTTGTCTCGAAAATAAGTGTTGGGCATGGGGCATTGGGCATTGGGCATTGGGCATTAATTAGGACTAGTTGTTTAACCAAGGACAAATGACAAATGACAAATGACAAATGACAAATAACTAATAAACGTGGTGTTTGACTTTTGATGATACGGGTACGAAAGGTACTGCTGTTTTGAGGGGTAGCACTTGTAGGCGATCGCAGGCTTGTAAACTCTTAAAAGCTGCCTCTCGGACTACAACTTCTTCCTCTCGACTGAGTAGGAGTTGCAAGCATTGCACAATATCTTGCTGCACTGAAGAGTCAACTTGCTTACGGCTGATGAATTTACTTAGTTGACCTAGAGCAATCAACCGCTTCAATGGATCTTTTTCTGTTAAATTCATCAACAAGCGATCAAGGTGGTCTTCTTCTCGATTTTCAGAGAAGTTGACAATTTGCCATACCAATAAAATTAAAGTTAACAGGGTTCCTACACCTTGTACAATCGCACCAACAGCAATCCAGTGACTGTGAGAGTCGACCCATATTGCCGCTGCTATGTAAGTGCTGACAGTAGCAATACCACCACTGATGACTGCTAAAACCAACCGACGATTTGAACTATTTAAGAATTTACGTATTTTAGACCAGCGCAATTGCCAGTCCCATTCTTGCATTGAGTAAACCAATACCATTACTCCAATGCCGATAAAAAGAGCCAGTAGCAGTTTCCAGTTCCATAACAACATGGCAATGATGATTGTCAGGAACCCAAGAAAGCCCCCAGGGCCGGAGAAACGTTTAAATGTTTGCTGCTTTATGGCTTTCTTTGTCTTGAATTTTGGAAGCGACCAGTTCCAGTTGAGGATTTGGTTGATCGATTGCTGCCAAGAAGACGAAGCCTGTCCCACAGTGTTTACCTACTTGATTATGAAATTACTTATTGTATAAGTTTTACTATGGATGAAGAAAGAATGAAGGCTCAAACCACAAAATGCCCGATTTTATAGACGGATAGTAGACTAATACAGCACAGCGCCAATTAACATACCATTTTCAATCGCTCAGAGCAAGGGCATCTTGTACGTAAGTCTTAATTAAAGACAAAAACGAAAGTTATCAAGGGTGAATTGCCCATCAAAAGTACAAAAGGTAACGCTGTGAATGTTATTCACATTTATAGATAATAAGGTATTGGGGGAAATTGCCGAATCGGAATTGGCAAGATTAGAGCCTGGTAGTGCAGTTTGAGCGAGTAGTTGCCGATCGCGATCGTAGGCGGAAAGCACTAGCCGTTGCGAACTAGTGACAAAGGCGCTAACTGAGTTCACTGGATGCAAGAAAGTAGCTTCTAAAAATCCGCTTTTGGGCGCTCCCATTAAGACTATTAGCCCTGAATAGGTTGGAAATGCTGGATTTGATGGCTGTATTGCTAGACAATTGTGAAAAATAACTCCCCAACGTTCATATTGGCGCTCTACCGCTTCAAAACACTTCAAGTCTTCTAAGTCTAAACAAATACAAGTAGGTACAGTAAGTCTAGTAGCATCAAGAGCTGGTTCAACCTCACCCCGCCTAGCTGAAGCTTTAATTTCATTTTTTATATTCAAGTTGTCAAGCGCAAATTTAGCGTCTTCAATCGTTGGTAGTTTATTTGATTGAAGAGTAGCCTGCTTTACCATGACATTCCGCCTTACTATTACTTAGATAAAAATAGATTATTTATACATTAAATGCTGTGGCTTCTACATATATAAGTAGAATTAACAGCTTATTAAAATAAGCGTCTTAACTATTTTTGACGTGTTGACGCTCAAAATTATTTATCGGTTTTCTGATAGACTACCATAAAAACTTATGCTAGATTCACGCTGGAGCGATCCTCGCCACCATGAAAAACCCTTATAAAACAGTAATTTCAACGTTCCGTTATTTTATTTTTATCAAAAAAAGCACCAAATCTTTACAAGTAATCCAGTAATTTTATATCTACTTAATCTGACGCTAGCGAGAAGTCTGAGAGTGATTGGTTCGCTGATAATAACAATGAGTGGGGAGTTTGAACTAGACACATGAACAGTGCTGAGTGAAAAGACTGCCTACAAAGGATGTTGTTCTTACTAAGTACACAAATATTAAGTGCTTTTTAATTTACTCAGCACTGAATGCGGTAAACATCTAGGGTGACTAAAGGGGAGGCACAGAAATTATCGAATCTTCTCTTCGTGCGCCTGCGCCCCAGGTATGGTGTCTTACTTGTGCCAACGAATCACTACAGTCAACAAAAAAACTTATGCTTCAACCACTAGGATTTGAACAACGCTCTATAGATACCTCACTAGGTAGAATCGTATATTACACTGCTGCTGGAGCGCCTTGGGAGGATAATGTGACTGCCAAAGACGATCGCGAAACTTTGGTATTCTTGCACGGCTTTGGTGGTGGGTCTTCTGCTTATGAGTGGTCGAAAGTTTATCCGGCTTTTGCGGCTGAATATCGGGTCATTGCGCCAGATTTGCTCGGTTGGGGTAGGTCTGAACACCCAGCACGGAGTTACAAAATTGAGGATTATTTGACCACGATTCGGGAGTTTTTTGAGCAGACTTGTACTGGGCCAGTAACAGCGATCGCTTCTTCTTTGACCGCAGCATTTACAATTCGGGTAGCAGCAAATCATCCTGATTTATTCAAGTCTTTAATTCTTACCACCCCCGCCGGACTTTCTGACTTTGGTGAAGACTACTCTAGGAGTTTTTTTGCCCAGTTAGTTAGCGTTCCCATTGTCGATCGTTTACTTTACAGCACTGGAATTGCTACTAGTGGTGGTATTCGCAGCTTTTTAGAACAACGGCAATTTGCTCAATCGAATCGAGTTTACGAAGAAATTGTAGATGCTTATCTACAATCTGCCCAACAACCTAATGCTGAGTATGCAGCACTGTCCTTTGTACGTGGCGATTTGTGCTTTGATTTATCCCTTTACATTCAACAATTAGTCACTCCCACTGCAATTATTTGGGGACAAAAATCAGAATTTACAGGCCCCTCAATTGGTCGCCGCCTTGCTGAAATCAATCCCTTAGCGATCCGATTTTTTCAACAGTTGGAAGATGTCGGATTGACACCACAGTTAGAATTGCCAGCAGTGACAATTGGGTTAATTCGCAAATTTTTGCCTTTGCTTAATTAACATGAGTAGTAGAGACGCGTTAGTGTAGTGGGGCAAACGCGTCTATACATTCTTTTTCACCAGATGTTTAATAAGATTTCTAGAGAAAATATTATCAACAAAAGTGATAATACTATTTGTCTTTCAATCTGATATCAATGACAGTTGCATTGAAGTTGTAGTTAAAGCCTTCTAACTCAAATGGCATCCCAATTTTAACTTTACTGTTACCCAAAACTGGTCCGTTTTCAGTAACTTGGGCTTTGCCATCTAAAGTTAAAAGAAAATCTGTACTATAATTATTGCTCTTAGGATCTGGCAGTTCTTTAACAGTGCCATCAGGTTGGGAAACATTGATTGTTCTAGGTAGCTGTTGAATGGATTTAATTTCAATCTGTCCGTAAGGCTGATTGCGGATAATCACATTGGTTTTCCCACCTTTTTTTAAACCATTGTCGATTAATTTTTCCGGGTCGCGTACATTCAAACCACGAACTACTAAGTCTACTTCTATGGGTACTGTTTTCGCGCCAACTTGGGCAACAGAACCAGAAGTGCCAGGAAAAATAAAGATGCCAAAGATAACTAGCAAAATTACCAGTAAAGCACCTAAATCTAGGAGATTGATTTTGCCAAACAAGCGACCTTTTGAATCTAAAATAGCCATAAAAAGTTTTCCGAGGTAATAGCGAAGTAATCGATTGTAGTTAGAAAGTTTTCGATGGAAACAGTAATTTTCCCTATTTGGTAATAACTCAAAGTATTCAAGGGTTGCAGTTATGCGACAGTTTATCACGAGTTCGTAATTTCCGAGGAGCCAGTAGCTAACCCTAAAAATTTTACCTGTTATAGCAGATTTCAAGGAAAGTGAGGTACACAAGCTCGCGTCTGTTACCCATATATAAAGCGTGTTTGACTCTTGAATTGTGAATTCTGCTGTAATCCTCACGCGCCTAGAAAGTAAAATCTAGTGTTTAGGGCTATCTCTAGAGAGAATCTCTAGCCTGCCGCAGTTCGGTAGATTTGAGTCAAGATTATCTGTATAACAACTCCTTTGATATTGAGTTAAGAATGCAACTTAGAATACTTTAAATCCGTCTCATAATTTGTCCCCTCATTTTATGTTCTTCCAAAATAATCTTCAAAGCGTATTATGTTCAACTGGAAAGGTTTTGCTGCAAATTACCGTGTATGGCGGCGTCGCTGGTTTTATCCCCTAATTTCAGTGGTAGTCGCCCTGAGTCTGTGCCTGAGTACACCCTTGCCTGGAAGAACTTTAGATTTCTTACCTCTTTTACTCCAAGGAGTTCAGGCATTTCAGCTTTCTAATATATCCCCTAATCAAGAAGTTGATCTTGGTAAGCAGATTAATCAGGAATTGGTCGGCAGTCAAGTCCGACTTTACCGCAATCCCGAAGTGAATCGTTATGTAGAACAAGTTGGTCGGCGTTTAGCAGCGAATAGCGATCGCCCCGATCTACCCTATACTTTCCAGATAGTTCAAGATGACTCTATTAACGCCTTTGCGACCTTGGGTGGCTATGTATATGTCCACACGGGTTTGCTGAAAACCGCAGACAATGAAGCGGAACTAGCAAGTGTACTCGCTCATGAAATTGGTCATATTGGCGGGAAACACGTAGTCAAGCAGATGCAGCAAAAAGCCCTCGAAAGTGGTCTATTAACGGCGGCTGGCTTAGATCGAAATTCCGCAGTGCAAATTGGTGTACAGTTAGCGCGAGACTTACCACGCAGTCGTAAAAATGAATTTGAAGCCGATCAAAGAGGACTACGAACTTTGACACGTACTGGTTATGCTCAGTCAGCAATGGTCTCTTTTATGCAAAAGCTGCTGAAAAAAGGTGGTTCCACTCCGACATTTTTGAGTACACACCCAGGAACTAGCGATCGCATTGAAGCCCTCAGACGTGCAATTAACTCTCAACCTAGTAATGGAAAATCTGGCTTGGATAATGCTAGTTATAAAGCAAATATTCGACCATTAGCGAAGTCTTGAGGAAATTGGGCATGGGGCATTATTGGGCATTGGGCATTAGGAGTGCTGAGTAATGAGTGCTGAGTTAGGAGTTAGGAGTTAGGAGTTTTGTTTATCTCCTTGTCCCCTTGTCCCCTCATCTCCCTCATTTCCCCACTCCCCACTTCCCCTCATTTCAAACATTGCTCAATTCCGATTGCGGCGAGCGACTTTAATTTTGGCTGGATCGACTGTACTTACAACCTCTTCTAAAGGCAGGGTACGGATATAGTTTTTAAAGATATTAACTTGATAAACCAACTGATTTGTGACATCTAGTCCAGTCAACCAGCCACTGCGGGGATGATAAGCGCCAGTATCTATGTCTAGCCATCCCTTTCCTTGGGCCAGTTTACCAGGAGAAACACCAGGCAGGGTAAAGGTAATGGTGTGACCGATGATAATTTGCTTATCTGGAAAGTAGGGTTTTTCAATGCTGTGAAATTCCTCTCGTATCCAGCACAGTTCATCGGCAGTTTGTTCTGTCACAGATTTGGAAGGGTCAACACCAGCATGAGTTAACCAAATATCTCCCAAGTCAATGTATGTAGGCAAAGCTCTTAACCAATCCAGATGGTCATCAGGAATGGGAGCCTCTTGGTAACTGGCCACGGTAGCTTGCCCTCCACCAAACAGCCATGCCTGCATCGTCGAGGAGGAAGTCCTTTCATTCGTCAGAATGCTTAATAACATCTGCTCATGATTTCCCAACAAACATGGGTAGTTATTTTGTTTGACAAAATTAACTACTTGTGCGCTATGAGGGCCGCGATCGATTAAGTCTCCCAGAAAATAGACTCGATCTTCTGACGTGGGGGCGATCGCCTCCAACAGTGTCATTAAACCTTCATAGTGTCCATGCACATCCCCAATTACAATTCGTCTGGGGCTAATTTCGCTCATTGTCTCTTAGCTGCAATAGTTTTGGCTAATACTTCTGCTACAGTTTACGCTGTCTGGTTTCCGCAATGAAAGGTAAAAATACTGGATAATGCTTATTTTAATTTAATTTTTGTACCAGTAATAAACTTAACTTATCAAATATATACAACAGCAATTGTTTTTCAGATATAACTTATAATAACGATGGCGTAAGACTAGCTTTTTCTGCTAATTTAAACTACTTAGCCGAGAATTTAGGCTCTTGCCATATTCATCATTTTGAAGTTCACCATGTCTAATGGTTTTTCTGCTGAAATTAGTTCGCGCATCTGCAAGCACATGAATGACGATCATGCTGATGCTGTAGTTATTTATGCTAAAGCTTTTGGTGGTGTCACAGATGCCAATGCAGCCGAAATGCTGTCAATTGATGCACAGGGTATGGATTTAACAGCGCAAGTAAATGGGGAAACTGTACCAGTTCGCATTCAATTCGATCGTGTTTTAGTAGATGCCGAAGATGCTCATCAAACTTTGATTGCAATGGTGAAGCAGGCGCGGGTTCAGGCTAAATAAGAAATGACAAAATAATTGACACTAAATCTGCGATACATTTAATCGCATATTTTTGTACATATAGCAATACTAGACTGGGGAAAGGTTAAAGGGGAAGGGAAAATTTCATAGCTTTACCTCTTCCCCTTTTCCCTTTTCCCCAAACCAAATTTCAATTTAAAATTCTTAACCGAACAGTATTGAAAGCTGTGTTATGTCGTAATTACCATAAATACTCACCCCGCCAGCCGATACATAATCACTTTTCCTTTCCAATTTTCTTCTACAAATATTAGATGCTCACCATTGAAACGCCGAAAAGCGCGAATACCGTAGGGTATATCAATCCAGCCACTTTCGCCGCCAACTTCTGGGCCTGGTTTTAACTGTTGTACTTGCGCTCCGGTTTTGGCATTGTAGACATATACCTCTGCGGTTTTGACTGTCACGGCAAATACATAGTCTTCCGTGACACTGATTGCTGCTGTAGACACTTCACGCTTCCCGGTGCTGTCGTAGGGAATTACAATCCGCCATTTAGGAGTACGATTTCCTTTACTCCAATTGTCAAAACGGGCAATCTCAGATCCAGCAACTCCAGCATCGTCACTAAATGCAGGGCGATCTACCGTAAAACCTGACAAATACATACTATCTGTTTCAGGAAAATATTCGATCCGGCGCAAGTCGTTAAATATTTTGGGAGTAGTTTGCTTTTCCATCGAACTATAGCTGTAGATGGGGTTGCCTTTAGAATCTATTCCCTGTAAAGAATAATGTCGAATGCCATCTTCTGTTCGCAAAGCTTTCCAAACATCTCCTTTGCTGTCTACCCACCAACCGCCGAGATAAGGATAGTCTTTGCTGCGATCGTATTCGTTCTTTTCAAATTTGCCATTACCGTTGCGATCGCGCCAGATCCATTCTCCTTTTTCTGGTTGATGTGGCGGCCAATTTCCGGTGATAAATGGTAAATCTTTGCTATTAGTACCAACAAACATGCCGGCGGGTATGGCGACTTTACCATCTGTGGCGGAATTAAAACGATAGATTTGCAGAAAGCTGTTATACATATCTGTGAGGAACAAAAACGGCTTCCCTTGGATGCGGCGAACAAAGGTTCCATCTGGCGATGTATGCAGACGTGGATCTTGAGGATATTTGAAAGGATTTAAGGTGTAGGCTTTGTAATTCCATTGCTTACCAGCAGGTTTACTGTAATCCATCAGATAGTGTTCTTGTTTGGTGAATAAATCTACACCATCAGTTTTAGGATCGGCATCTGCATTATCGACGAATATCAATCCCAGCGATCGCCACATTAGTTTTCCCGATGGCGAAAATTTCCGCAAATCTGTTCCTGATTTGTTGAAACCATTACTATTTATATAGATATTGCCGGAAGCGTCTGTACCAACTCCGGTAAGTCCGTAAAGTTTCAAATCTCGAACTTCACCAGGAACTCCTGCATAGATACCGCCTTTAGAACCAAAACTACTTACCTGCACTGGTTTATCTTTAATGTCATAAGTCAACATTTGCTGACGCGGGCCATTTTCTGCTACTAACAGCTTACCTTGATAATTAATAGCGATCGCAGTTGGTTCGACGATATCTGCAATCTGTTGGAGCAATTGCTTGCCACTTTGGGAATAATGTAAAATTTTTGCCGGCTTACTACCATTTTTGCTTTGAATAATCCACAGATTTTTTTGTGGATCGATAGTTATTGCTCCCGGATTTACAACGGTAAAGCTGCAGAGTTCCTTCATCGTCTCAGTATCATAAACACGAATCCGGTTAGCAGCAAAATCACTCACATACAACTCGCTTCCTACAGTTGCTAATCCAGTGATTTCACTTTTAGTACTGGTAATCAACATACTTTTATCCCAACCACGCCCATTCGGAAACGGCGCAGGTTTTCCTGACAAGTCATAGCGTCTAACATTATACCAAGTTGTTCCTTCTGGTGGGTAATCTTCTTTTGTATCGCCCCTCGAACCTTGAGTCATGGCAATGTAAATATATTTACTATTTGCGGTTACAGCTTTGCCACCACCACGACTCCAGCCGTGAGTATCCCTAAGGGCAGCAATAACCTTACCATCTTTATATATTCCTGCCTCCATTGCCGCCTCATCCCAATGACTGTTGGTATAAACTGTGCCATCAGGAGCAACATACATGCCCTCAATATTGTTTTGTATCCGCAGATTTCCACTACCAATAGTGTTACCTATCCACGATGTTTTGTAGTTAAGCGCGGCTATTTCAGTATTGTTTTGTACCCGCAGATTTTCACTGCCAATAGTATTACTTGTTGGCGATATTTTGTGTGTAAGCGTGAGTATTTCAGTATTGTTTTGTATCCACAGATGTTGGCTGGCAATAGTCTTATTTGTTGACGAGATTTTATGTTTAAGCGGGTGTATTTCAGTATTATTTTCTACCCGAATATTTTCGCTGCCAATAGTATTATGTGTAAGCGTGCGTGTTCCAGTTGTCGCCCAGTCTGTTGTAATTCCAAGGGTAGTAACAATAACTCCAATAGTCAGACTGAGTAAAAAGTTGAAAGTTTTATTTCTTTGTAAATATTTAGTATTAGATAATTTTTTGATGTAGTGATTGAGATAATAACGGAGTTTTTTGAACTGCGTCAGTAATTTATTTGTCATATAATTTTCAGGTTTTAATTATTTATATACAATCATTGTTTATGAAATCCGTAAAAAAATACAACTATTTTTAAGTGGTTAATATCCAGTCTATGTTTGGGTTGCAACAAAAATGAATATAGTCGAGTTAAGGTATTAATATTTACTTATTTTTACATCACAATGGTAAGCATTAATACAAAAATGTTCTATGTTTTTTGCTTTATATCAGCTTTGCTTTCTCCCTATATAGCATTCATATTTCTGAATTAATAGGTATTATATATAGCTATATCAGTGTTATCTGGTTAATAAAAATACAGGTTTAAATCCTTGTTGACGTTGATATATAAATAGTTTATAAATTGGTTTTATATACAAAAGTTATTATTGGTAATGTGTACTCATAAATTCTATTGATTCAGGTTTAAATACAGATGTAAAAGCGTACAGATATGCGCTTGTTTTAGTATATTTATAGGCGATACATAGTGGAAAATAAACTAGAAAACTTTACTTCATCATCTGCATCTATTCTCACTCTGGGATTAGGCTGGTTTCCTAAAAGTCCCGGAGGACTAGAAAGGTATATTTACGAACTAACTCATAAATTAGCAGCAAATCAAGACCAGATTGAATTATGTGGAGTCGGTCTACCAGAGGCTGAGATAAATTCGCCCATTAAGCTGACTAACTTGGCGAGCCCCGATAGTGCTATTTGGCAAAGATTATGGTCAATTCGCACGAATTTCCAGAAAACAAGAACTAGCAAACCAGATGCTATTAATTTGCACTTTGCATTATACAGCTTTCCGATTTTAGATATTTTACCAAAGGGAGTACCAGTTACTTTTAACTTTCATGGCCCTTGGGCTTCTGAGAGTCAGCAAGAGGTAGTTAATAAAAATTTCAGTCTTTTAATCAAGCACTGGTTAATAGAACAAAACACTTATAATCGTTGCGATCGCTTCATTGTTTTGAGCAAAGCATTTGGTAAAATTTTACACGATCGATATCAAGTACCGTGGAGCAAAATTCATGTTATTCCCGGTGGAGTTGATATTAATTGGTTTCAACCAAATTTATCACCCCAAGAGGCTTGTGCAAAGCTAGGCTGGCCTACTAATCGCCGGATTATATTTACATCACGCCGCTTAGTACATCGAACGGGAGTTGACAAATTATTGCAAGCTCTAGCTATAATTAAGCCCAGAATACCAGATGTTTGGCTGGCGATCGCAGGTCGCGGTCACATTCAAGCTGCACTAAAACAACAGGCTACAGAATTAGGACTAGAAGACAACGTTAAATTTTTAGGTTTTCTTCCTGATGAACAATTACCTATAGCTTACCAAGCTGCTGAATTGACTATTATGCCTAGTCAATCTTTCGAGGGATTTGGATTAGTAATAGTTGAATCTCTAGCCTGTGGTACTCCTGTTTTATGTACTCCAGTTGGGGGTATGCCAGAAATTTTATCAGGATTTTCACCCGATTTAATTACGACTTCAACAGATACCTTAGCTATTGCTAATAAATTAGAACAAGTGCTTTTGGGAAATATCCGTATACCTTCACGCTCCACCTGTCGTAAGTATGCCACAAAATACTACGACTGGAATCAAATTGCCCAGCAAGTACGGAATGTTTTATTAAATTAAAGAAGTAGAAAGGCAAAATTTTGCATCTCTACTGAGATCGTATTGCATTATAAGGAAATTTAATGAAAATTCTTTTTTTAGATCAAAGCGGTAAACCAGGCGGTGCAGAATTATGTTTAATAGATATTGCTAAATTTTATGGCGATCGCGCTTTAGTAGGTTTATTTGCAGATGGATCGTTTAAACATTTATTACAGCAAAATCATATCCCAGTAGAAGTCCTTGCAACTCAAGCAATCCAAGTTCGCAAAGAAAGCAGTTTGCTACAAGGATTCAAGAGTTTGGGACAACTTGTACCTCTGATTACTAAGGTAGTTAAAAAAGCGCGTGAATACGATTTAATCTATGCCAACACCCAAAAAGCATTAGTTGTCGGTGCATTGGCAAGTTTTTTCAGTCGTCGCCCTCTGGTTTATCATTTACATGATATTCTTTCCACAGAACATTTTAGCACAACTAATCTTCGCATTGCTGTTAACTTAGCTAATCATTTTGCATCATTAGTAATTGCTAATTCTCAAGCTAGTCAATCTGCCTTTATACAAGCAGGAGGACGCTCAAATATTATCGAAGTTGTTTATAACGGCTTTAATCCAAAAATTTATCAAACTGACGAGTCTGATATTAAACAATTACAGCAACAGTTAGGATTCAAAGGAAAATTTGTCGTTGGACACTTTAGCCGTCTTGCACCTTGGAAAGGGCAGCATATTTTAATTGATGCCCTTACTAAATGTCCGCATAATGTGATAGCAATTTTAGTGGGTGATGCACTGTTTGGCGAACAAGATTATGCCCACAAGTTAAACCAACAAGTTAGCGAACTGGGATTAGAAAACCGCGTCAAATTCTTAGGATTTCGTTCTGATATTCCCCAGTTAATGGCAGCTTGTAACTTAGTGGCACATACCTCTACTTCGCCAGAACCCTTTGGTAGAGTGATTGTAGAGGCAATGCTATGTGGAAAACCTGTAGTTGCAGCCAAAGCTGGAGGTGCAATGGAGTTAGTAGAACATGGACTTAATGGTTTTTTAGTCACACCAGGAGAACCCCAGGAACTTGCAGAAGTAATTATCACTTGTTTACAGGAGACGGAAATAACTGCAACTATAGCTAAGAATGCTAGGATTAGTGCTAGTCAGCGTTTTGATATGACAGTAATTAATAATTACATTGCTAAACTATTAGTAAGTAAATTTAATAGTAATTAGTTAATACCAATTTAATGTGAAGTTACACATATCTAGATCCCCCTAAATCCCCCTTAAAAAGGGGGACTTTGATATGTTTTTCTGGTTCCCCCCTTTATAAGGGGGGCTAGGGGGGATCGAATTCTATGCAGCTTTATAAAA